>JAUIEE010000388.1 GCA_030428965.1 bacterium
GTGTAGAGGGTGAAGGCCACGAACAGGAGAGCTCCGACCGCAGGCGAGCCGAGGCGACGGGCGTAGAGCTCGCAGGGTGTCAGGGCCCCGAGCTCCTTCGACCATCGCCGGGCAGGGTCACCGATCGCCCAGAAGGTCAGAGGAACCCCCAGAGCCACGATGGCCGCATTGAGCCCGAAGACACCCACGCCGAGCTGATAGGAGAGTCCGGGAATGCCGACCAGAACGAAGGAGGTGCAATTCGTTCCGAACAGGGCCATGAACAGGACCAGGGTCCCCAGCCGTCTGCCCGCCAGGAAGTACTCGTCGGGAGAGCTGGAAGAGCGTCGAGCGCACACGAGGCCGATCGCCCCCACGATGGCCCCGTACACGCCCACGGCCAAGGCGATCTCCCCGACCGAGAGCTTCACTCGACGTCACCGCTCCAGACGGCCGAGCAGAACCAAAGCAGGTACAGCCAGGCGCAGAGGATCCACGCCAAGCGATAGACGATCTCCTCCGGCAGCCACCCGAAATACAATTCCAGCCGTTGGGGACGCCAGAAGTCGAGGTGTAGAATCGCCAGGGCGATGAGCCCGCCCCAGGCCAGCCCTTGGTTCCTTCGAGCTCTCTTCATACCTGACGGCGAGCGTAGCGAAACGGCCCCGGTTCCCACCACGCCTTCCTTCCGGCGAAGGGCTCGAAACGGGGAGGGCTGCCGCCAGCGATGAAGGAAGTCACCGCCCGAGGAGGGATACGCCACCCCCGACCCGGCACCTGGATCCTGTCCATGGGTGCCTTCCTCTTGGCCTACGTCTCGACCTGCGGCGTCATCGGTCGAGCCGTCGACTCCTACCCCGAGTCACGCTTGGCCGACCCCAGCGTGGCGCGCTTGAAGGTCAAGCAGTTCTCCCGCACCAAGGACGCCTACGACCTGGTCTTCGTGGGCTCCAGCCGCTTCTACCGCCAGCTCTCCCCGGCCATCTTCGACCGCACCGTGCAGAGCAACGGAGGTCCCCGGTTGCGCTCGTTCAACCTGGGCCTGGCCGGCATGCGTCACCACGAGATCGTGCGCACCGTGCGCTGGGTGCTCGAGGAGAATCCCGCACGGCTCAAGTGGATCGTGATCGAACCCCTCGAGATCCACGAGGAGTTCGAATCCGAGAACATGTCCACCCATCGCGGGGTCAACTGGCACACGCCCCGGGTGACGTGGGAAGTGTGGCGCAACATCCTGCGCCAGGGGCGGGGCCCGGGTGAGAACCTCACGGCCCTGACGGCTCACCTCCACAGCGCGGCGCTGCGTGCCGGCAACTTCGGCATGGCCCAGTCCTGGGCCCTGAGCTGGCGAGGGCTGGATCGGCAGCCCAACCCACGCATGGACGGCTTCTTCCCCCTGGACATGCAGTCGGACCTGGTGGACGAGGAGTGGGAGAAGGAGATCCAGCGCTCCCTGCGCAAGCGCGAGGAGCTCGAGAACTTCCGGCGATCCTTCTTCGAGACTCCCGACGAGGGCGATCCGGACTCGATCTGGCTCGAGGCCTTCGCTCTTCTTGCGGACGAGGTCCGATCCAGGGGCGTGGAGCCGGTCTTCCTCGTCGTCCCCCCGACCTGGGAGAAGTGGGCCGGAGTCGTGGAAGCGGGGCGAACGGGGAAGCTGTCCCCCATGTTCACCTACCACGACCTGCGCCAGTATCCGGACTTCTACCGCTTCGAGAACCTCTTCAACCTGGGACACCTGAACTCCAAGGGCAGCCGCATCTTGACCGCCCGCTTCGCACGCGAGTTCGGCGAGTACCTGTCCGGGGCAAAGGACGGCTAGTTGCTCTTCACCGAGCTACGCTTCGTCCCCTTCTTCCTGCTCGTGTTCGCGGTCCACTGGGCCCTGCGACGCGACGCGGGACGCAAGCTGTGGCTGCTCCTGGCCAGCTACGCGTTCTACGCCGCCTGGGACGGACGCTTCCTGGCCCTGATCCTGGCGTCGACCCTGATCGACTACGGCGTCGCCCTCCGCCTCCAGCAACCGAACGTCCGACGACGCCTGTGGGTCTCCGTGAGCCTGGTTGCCAACCTGGGTCTCCTGGCGGTCTTCAAGTACTTCAACTTCTTCCTCGACTCCGCCGCGGACCTCCTGGGCCTGCTCGGTTTCCAGGCTGACCTGCCGACGCTGCGCATCATCCTCCCCGTGGGGATCAGCTTCTACACGTTCCAGACCCTGAGCTACACCCTGGACGTCTACTTCGAGAGGCTCCGCCCCACGCGCAACCTGCTGGACGTCGCTCTGTTCGTCGCCTTCTTTCCCCAGCTCGTCGCCGGCCCGATCGTGCGCGCATCGGACTTCTTGCCCCAGCTCCGGACTCCACGCCGGATCGCCTCGATCGCGTTCCGCCCTGCCCTGCTCCTGTTCCTGTCCGGCTACATCAAGAAGGCCTGCATTTCGGACCAGCTGGCCCCTTGGGTGGACTCGTACTTCCAAGACCCCGCCAGTTTCGACGCGGCCGCCGCCTGGCTGGCCACGATCTTCTACGCGGTTCAGATCTACTGCGACTTCTCGGGCTACTCCGACATGGCCATCGCCTGCGCGGCCCTGCTCGGCTACTCGATCCCGCTCAACTTCGACTTCCCCTACTTCGCGACCGACATCACCGACTTCTGGCGGCGCTGGC
Source organism: bacterium (assembly GCA_030428965.1). Lineage (GTDB taxonomy): Bacteria > Planctomycetota > UBA1135 > UBA1135 > JAUIEE01. The sequence continues at coordinate 2,646 of JAUIEE010000388.1, forward strand.
ACATGAGCCTGTCCCGCTGGCTGCGGGACTACCTCTACATTCCCCTGGGGGGAAACCGGGGCAGCCTGCTGTTCACCTACCGCAACCTGGCCCTGACCATGCTCCTGGGCGGGCTGTGGCACGGTGCCTCCTGGAACTTCGTCCTGTGGGGCGCCCTGCACGGCCTCGCCCTGATCGTTCACAGGGAGTGGACCCGCCGCGTCGACCTGCCGCCGGGCCTGAGGTCGGCCCTGCGCCCCTTCGGTATGGCAGCCACGTTCCTGTTCGTGTGCCTCTGCTGGATCTTCTTCCGCGCCGCCGACTTCGAGCGTGCCTGGATCGTCGTCCGCGCCTTCGTCCTCTTCGACGGCGCCGGCGAGCAGACCTTCCAAGCCTCCCTGGCCTCGATCCCCGTGGTCCTCGCCGCCCTCCACGCCTGTGCCCGCACGGGCCTTTGGCGCCGCGGCATGCTGGCCTTGCCCCCCTGGGCCTTCGCCATGGTTCTGGGCTGCGTGCTCGCCGTGGCCCAGACGTTCACCTCGCCCGGCCTCAAGCCCTTCATCTACTTCCAGTTCTAGCGGACGGTTAGGATGGGGCCATGAATCGAGGCCGCATCACCAACGAAGCCCAGCTGCGGGAAGCCCTGGCCTGCGAGCACTTCCTGCTCTTCAAGCACTCCCTCGTCTGCCCGGTCAGCGCGCGAGCCTATCGCGAGTACGGCACCTTCCTCGAGGACGCCCCCTCGACCCTGCAGACCGGCTGGATCGACGTGATCGGAGCGCGGCCGCTCTCCCTGGCCGTCGCCGCCGAGACCGGGGTCCGACACGAGTCTCCCCAGGCCCTCTTGCTGTCGGCCGGCCAGGTGCGCTGGCACGCCTCCCATGGCGCCATCACGCGCACGAGCCTGGCCGAGGCGACGCTGGAACTCGGGGCCTAGTCCTCAGGATCGGGCGTGTAGTGATACACGCCCCGCTGTCCGGCGGTCTCTTCGACGGCGAAGCGCATGTTGTGCACGACGACGCCAGGAAAGCGCTGGGCCAGGCGTGAGCGCAGCTCGCGCCCCAGGTACGCGGAGAGGTTTTCCGCGCTGGTGTTGTTCATCGGCAGGACGATGATGTCCTCGGTCGGTGCCCTGTACTCCCGGTCGCGGTAGCGGACCTCGGTCACGCCCGTCCCCAGGTGCTCGTAGACGAGCTCGGGGTGCTCTCCCGGCAGGAGCCAGTGCTCGTCCAGCTCGTCGACGAGGTCCCGGATCAGAGGCTTGATGCTGGTGAAGTCGATCACGAGCCCGAAGCGCGACAGCTGAGCCTCGACCTCCGCGAAGACGCGGTAGTTGTGCCCGTGCAGCCGCTCGGCCGTCCCGTCGGGGAAGATCAAGAAGTGCGCCGCGGAGAACTTGAGATACTCCTTGTGCACCTCGATGGACCATCTTTCCATGGGCCTCAGGCTAGCGTGCCCTTCTCCAGACCCGCAAAGCTTTCTGCCCGGGCCCGGTCATCCGGACGGCCGACGTGCGGGAAAGCTCACCCCGGAAGCACTTTCCGCCATTCCCCTCCAGCCCCGGCGCGTGGTGGTCGATAGCCCTCGAGGCCCCCCTCCGAGTCTGGACCAGAGAGCCTGCGTGCCAAGGGCAATCGATGCACATGCCGAACAAGAGTCGCCGAGCCTTCACCCTGATCGAGCTCGTGGTCGTCATCTCCATCATGGCGATCCTGTCCGGGGTCCTCGTCCCCCGTGTGAGCAGCCACATGCGCTCCGCCCGGGATGCCAAGCGCCTGGCCGACGTCAAAATCATGCGCAGCGCCATCGAGCAGTTCTACCTGGATCGGGGGTTCTACCCGGTCGCCAACACGAACAGCTCCTACGGGGGCTGGGACGTCTCCCACGACGGAAACTTCATCGACGCCCTGGTGGAAGGCGGCTACCTCGAGGACATTCCCCGGGACCCCGTCAACGACGCCACCTACCACTATCGCTACTACGTCTACGCCCAGGGATCCTACAACTGCGCGGGCGAGACCGATTTCTACGTCGGCGTGCGCAACTTCGAGAGCACCGAATTCGCATCCAAGAACAAGGGCTTCTTTCGCTGCTCCGGTCGCAACTGGAACAACGAGTTCGCCTACGTCACGGGTGGCGGAGCCAGCCTCGAGTAAGGTACGCGACCGGCTTCAGACCCGGTGCTAGTTCGGAACCACCTCGATGCGGGGATCTTGACCCCGTAGGACCGAGTTCTCGTTGAAGAGCTTGCTCTGATCGATGCTGGGAGGACCCAGGAGTTCCTCGCGGTCGATCTGACCGGACTGCCCGTAGGCGTCCAGTGCATTCTGCCAGGTAACGAGCTCGACGTCGGCCGACTCCACGCCGCGCTCGATCATCAGC
>JAUIEE010000389.1 GCA_030428965.1 bacterium
GCAAAATCCATTGCGGGCTCCTCCCCGTGCATCGGAATTGAACGATTGTTTATTTAATACCCTTTGCACGGCTGTCGGGCAAGTCGGCAATTCTGCAAACGGGACTTGCACGGCTGCAGGACGTGCGGCCCCAACCCTTCCTCTTTCCGGAAATATCCCGGGGGGAATTGGCCGCAGGCCAAGGGGGGCAGTGCCCCCGCCGCCTTAGAGATCGGCCTGGAATTCCTCGATCAGGTGCTGCACCACGGCACGCCCGCCGTCTTCGCCGCGGGCCGTGGCCTCGGTGTAGGCGCTGCCGGCGTTGTTGTTGAAGAACACGCTGTCGCGGATCTCGGCCAGGCGACCGGTGGTCTGGGCCGGGTAGCCGGCGAAGCCAGCGGGCGGGGGAACACAGTCGTTGGCGTGGGCCGGAGGACCGGCGGCGACGGTCGTGGTCCAGGTGGCGGCCCAGGAGAGGGTGCCGTTGTGGCCGTAGCCGCTGCCGCAGTCACCGTCGGAGTTGTCGAAGCGCACGAGCTGGTCACCCAGGTCCATGAAGATGGAGTTGCGGTACTGGACGCGAGCGTTGTCACGCCAGGTGGTGCCGCCGTCGCCACCGAGGGGCTGACCGATGACCGTCAAGTTGTAGAGCGTGGTGGTGGTCACCGGCTGGTAGTCGGAGTCCTCGGCACCGTCGATCTCGATGCAGTTGTCGCCAACGCCCGAGCCCTGGCTGGCGGGGATGCTGTAGCCCTGGACGATGAGGCCGAACTGGCCCTTGCCGCGCCAGCCCTGGTCGATGTCGAGGCTGTCGTCGCCGACGTTCCAGATCGAGAAGTACTTCAGGTTGAAGGCACCGCCCCAGATCTCGATCCCGTCGTCGACGTTGTTCATGATCTCGATGTGGTGAATGTCCGTGCCCCGGCCGATGCCGCCCAGGGAGAGACCGTTCAGCTCGTTGTTGAGACCGATGACGCGACCGGCGTAGCGGATCGAGGTGTACTGGATGGTTCCGCTGCAGTCGTCGTCGTCGCCGCCGCCGTACAGGATGCGGGTGTCACCGGGGAAAGCCGCGATGAGGCCCTCCATGGTTCCGACGTTCGTGGCCGCGCAGGTGGCCACGTTGCCGCCGGTCTTGTCCTCGGAGATGTAGGCGCGGCCCATGAGGGTCAGGTTGCCCCACTCGTTGGCCCCTTCGCGCCAGGTACCGGTCTTGCGGTCGCCCTGGTCGACGGTGCTACCGCCCACGACCACGCTTCCGTCCCAGGTCGCGACGTCGTCGGTCGAGGTGAAGATGACGGGCTGGTGCTTGGTGCCCATCGAGAAGATCTTGGCGCCGCGGGTGACCGCGAGGCTACCCCCGATGCCGGTCTCACTCGCGATGGTGGTTCCGGGCTCGATGGTCAGGGTGGCACCCGGCAGAACGTAGATCTGGTTCCGCAGGTTGTAGGTGTTGTTCGCTGTCCAAGTCGTGGCGACGGCGATGTCGCTCGTGACGAAGACATCGGCGGCTTGGGCAGTGCTGGCTGCGGCAACGCAGGCGGTCAGCGAGAAAAGGAGAGATCTCACCTTCATTTTGAAGTTCGTACTCGGTGGTTTCCGTCTGGAGTTGATTCACGGAACACGAAGAGGACCTTCCCCTCCGCTCTCGGACTCCCGTGAGGGGCGGGACTCTAGGGGCGCCCCATGAACGCAACATCAAGGGGCTTTGAGCGTTCTCCTAACGGTCACGGAACGCCCGTTTGGAGCCCCCCAGACCGACCTCTTCGCGCTTCCTTGACAAACGGTTGACGAGCACTTCGTGGAGCCGAGCGACATTGCCGCCCATGGCCTCCGCCCCGAGCCCCGAGACCTCTCGACATCACCGTTCACGCTGGGCGGAACTCTGGCTCCGCCCCATCGACGGGGCCTTCCTGGTCGGGTTCCGGATCGCCTACGGCGTCGCCATCTGCTACCAGGCCCTGCGCTACCTCTCCAAGGGCTGGGTCGAGAGCTACTACATCGAGCCCGACTTCCACTTCACCTACCTGGGCTTCGGGTGGGTCCGCCCCTGGCCGGGGGAGTGGATGACGGTCCACTTCGTGGCCATGGCCGTGCTGGGCGCCTTCGTGGCCGTCGGCTTCCTGTACCGCCTCAGCGCGGTCCTGTTGTGCCTGAACCTGACCTACTGGTTCCTGCTCGACACGACGGACTACAACAACCACTACTACCTCGAGTGCCTGCTCGCGTTCCTGTTGATCTGGATGCCCGCCCAGCGCGGCCTCTCGGTCGACGCCCTCCTGCGCCCGTCCCTGCGCACCGGCTGGGTGCCCCGCTGGACCCTGTGGCTCCTGCGAGCCCAGATCGGGATCGTCTACGTCTACGGAGGCCTGGCCAAGTTCGATCCCGACTGGCTCACCGGCGTGCCGATCCGAGCCATCCTCGGCGAGCACGAGGGCAACGCGCTCGCCGACTTCGTGCGCTCGCCCCAGGGCGGGCTCCTCCTGGCCTACGGCGGCCTGGCCCTCGACCTCCTCGTCGTTCCCCTGCTCCTGTGGCGCAAGACGCGCTGGCCCGCCTTCCTGGCCGCCACCGCCTTCCACCTCTCGAACGCCTACCTGTTCCGCATCGCCATCTTTCCGTGGTTCATGATTGCCGCCACGGCGCTCTTCTTCGATCCGGACAGCCTGGGTCGTCTAGCACGGCGGCTGTGGCCCGGCAAGCTGTGGCGATCGGCCCGGGAGCTCGAAGCGAACATCGCCGCAGGTCCCGCCCAGAAGGTCCTGCTCGCCGGGGTCGGCCTCTACCTCGTCGTCCAGCTGCTCGTGCCCTTCCGGCACCTCCTCTACCCGGGCCGGATCACCTGGACCGAGGAGGGTTTTCGCTTCGCCTGGCACATGATGCTGCGCCACAAGGTCGCCCGGACGGAGTTCTTCGTGTTCACCCAGGAGGGGGAGTCCTTGCCCGTCGAGGTCGATTGGAGCCTGCACCCCAAGCAGTGGACCTACATGCAGTACGACCCGGCCGCCGTCCTGCAGCTGGCCCACTACCTCGAGGGCATCGCCCGCACCCAGGGCCACGGGGACGTGCAGGTCAAGGTGAACCACCTCTGCTCCCTCAACGGCCGAGAGCCCCAGTACCTGATCCACCCGGACGTCGACCTGACGCTGTATCGTGAGTCCTGGGCCCCCTTCCCCTGGCTGGAGCCGCTCCAGGGGCATGTCCCTCCCCCATCGCCCTACGGGGGCCGACTCGACTCCTAGCCCCATGACCCAGATGAACGCACGCGCACCGCGGACGCGACTCCTCGCCCTCGGCGCCCTGTTCCTCGTCGCGTCCTGCCAGGGCTCGGTGGACAAGGGAATCGAAGAGCTTCCCCGCGACGAGGTCGTCAAGCGCGCCCGCTCGGGCAATCCGGAGGCCCAGTTCTACCTCGGGCTGGCGTACGCCGACGGGGACGGCGTCGAGCGCGACCTGGCCGAAGCCGAACGCTGGTACCGGCTCTCCGCCGAACAGGGTTTTCCCAACTCCCAGATGAACCTGGGCCTCCTGCAACTCCAGCGCAACGAGGAAGAAGCCATCACCTGGCTGCGCCGTGCCGCGGCCCAGGACGTGCCGCGCGCCCAGTACGCCCTGGCCACGGTCCTCCTGCGCCCGCCGGGCAGCGAGCAGCAACAGGCCGAAGCTCTGGACTGGATGAGCCGCGCCGCCCAGCAGGGCATCGCCCTGGCCCAGGCCGACCTGGGCTCGATGTACGCCCAGGGACGCATCGCTCCCCAGGACGACCTCGAAGCGGTGCGCTGGCTGCGGCCCGCCGCCGAGCACGGCATCGCGGCGGCCCAGTTCAACCTGGGCCTCTTGATCGAGAGCGAACGGGCGCAGCCCCTCGACGAGGGCGAAGGCTTTCGCTGGCTCCTGGCCGCCGCCAACCAGGGCTACGCCGTCGCTCAGGATCGGGTCGGCGTGGACTACCTGCGCGGACGCGGGGTCACTCAAGACACCAAACAGGGCGCGCGCTGGATTCAGCGCGCCGCCGACCAGGGTCTCGCCGTGGCCCAGTACAACCTGGCCCTGCTGCACCTGCGCGGACAGGGCCGGAAGGAGAATCCCGAGGAGGCCGCCAGGTGGCTGCAACGCGCCGCCGACCAGGGACTCGCCCGCGCCCAGTCGCGCCTCGGCATGATGCACGAGCTCGGCCGCGGCATGGACGCCGATCCCGTCGAGGCCTACCGCTGGTACGCCATGGCCGCCGCCCAGGGAGACGAGGACGCGCAGGAGCGTTTGGCCGAGCTCGAGGACAGACTCGACGAAGACGAGATCCAAGCAGCTCGACGCTCGCTCCAATAGGCACGGCGCCAAAGGACCCACGCGCCCCCTATCGGTTTCGGCTGCTATCGCGATGGACCAAGACAGATCGAGGCGTTTCCAGAATCCTGCAACCCTTCGGATCTGGCCGGCCCCGGCTTCAGTTGACGACGGTCAGCCCTTCCACGCCCTCGGCCTCGAGAATCCGAACCAACTCCCTGCCCTCCAGCTCGACCTGGAGACCGCGTCGGCCGGCGCTCGCGAAGATGGTGGCGTGGGTCAGGACCGAATCGTCCACGAAGACCGGCATGCGGCGCTTCTGTCCGAAGGGGCTGATGCCGCCGGTCACGTAGCCCGTCCAGCGTTCGGCGTCGGCGGGCTCGGCCAGCTGCGCGCGCTTGCCTCCGGCGGCCTTGGCCAGGGCCTTGAGGCCGAGCTTGCCGGCGACGGGCACGACGGCCACGACAGGGCGGCCGTCCACCTCGGCTACCAGGGTCTTGAAGAGGCGCTCGGGTGAAACGCCCAGGTTGCGGGCAACCGACTCGCCGTAGGTCCCTTCCGACTCGACCAGCTCGTAGCTGTGCAGGGTGAACTCGACCTGGGCCTTCTCGAGGGCCCGGGTGGCCGCGGTGCTAAGGGCGGCCATGGTCGCCGCGTTCGGGTGACATCTGCAGCACTCGCGAATGGCGAAGGGGCAGCTCGGGGAGAACTTCCATCGGCCTCAG
>JAUIEE010000390.1 GCA_030428965.1 bacterium
CAACCAGGCGCTTCAAGAGCTCGCTCACGACCGGAGACTCGCCAGCCGAGCCTGGAAGCTCGCTGCAGCTTTGCAGGTCGTTCGAATGAGCATGGATGCTCCCGATGCCCGCACAGACCCTGCCGTCGCTCTCGAGGTGAACGCAACGGAAGACGTGGAAGAGACCGACGAGCCGGATGGCGAGGCCTAGACCGTCGCCGGAAGCAAAGGCAGCTCAGGCACGGGGTTCCGCGCTGGCCCTTCGGAGATTGCGACGGTCAGCCCGCTGGTTTCACCGCGCAGATTCGCTCGATCACCTCATCGGGATCATCCGTCAGCACGATCCGCTCGAGGTCCAGGCGATCGATGGTCCCGGCGCTCAGCAGGTTCTCCTCCAGGTAGTCGAGCAACGGACGCCAGAACTCGACACCGACCAGCAGCACCGGGAAGTTCCGGATCTTGCCGGTCTGAATCAGCGTCGACGTCTCGAAGACCTCGTCGAGCGTCCCGAAGCCTCCTGGAAGCGCAACGAAGGCGACGCTGTACTTGACCAGCATGACCTTCCGCACGAAGAAGTATCGAAACGTGATCCACCGTTCCAGATAGGGATTGGGCCGTTGCTCGGACGGGAGCTCGATGTTGCAGCCAACGGAACCTCCGCCAGCTTCGCGCGCTCCGCGATTGGCAGCCTCCATGATCCCTGGTCCTCCGCCCGTCATCACGGTGAGACCCTGATCTGCAATCCTGGCGCCGATGCTCCTCGCCAACGCGTAGTAGGGGTGACCTTCGCCGAAGCGGGCCGACCCGAAGACCGTGACGCATGGCGGCAGCTTGCGCAGGGCGCGGAATCCGTAGAGGAACTCGAGGAAGATCCGGACCGCGCGCCGCAGCTCCTCCAGCCTCCGCTTGGGGCCTTCGAGGAATCTTCGTTCGTCGTGCCGGCGAGCGGCCTTCCCCCATTCGCACGTCTCCCCAGAAGGTTCGGTGAAGCTCATTCTTGATCCTCCGCACTTCCTGGCTGCGAGGGTTCCCGCAGCCGGCTGGCAGCGTCTCGAATCGCCGCCATGAGACGTACGACCGGCTCGATCATGCCCTCGGGAAGCTGGTCGACCGAAGACATGCCCTCGAGCCGTTCCGCCAGCGCCTCAACGACCTTCCCCTTCGGAAATCTGCGCCCTTGCGCCTGGAAGATCCTGGAGAGCCGAGCCGCCGGATTCCCATCCACATCCCTGGCAGCACGTGCGATCAGTCCTTCGTTCGCTCGGCCGCAGACGATCCGGGCGGCATCCATGTAGTAGTCCTGCGGGAACAGATCCTCGATCGCCGCGTTGCCATGGTCCATGCCGGCCGCCTTACCCAGCTGCAACCATTCGAGCCTCTCCATTCGAGGACGCCGGTGAGCAGCCTCCCGCAGGTGTTCGTTTCCAGTGAGCCCCGCGCTATCGGAGTCAAAGAGGGCGATCACCCCCAGGCCCTGGCGTCCGAGGAAGGTACTCACGGCGGCGACCTCCTCCGCACCCTGGGCGCTCGTGAGGGTGAGATCGCCTGGAAGCCCTTCGCGACCCGACTTCTCGAGCAGCTTGTCCAGCGCCTCCAAGATGCGAGCGTCGGTGGTCCCCTCGACGATCAGGTTGAGGTCGTTGACGGTGAAGCTCGTACGGCCCGTCATTCCGAGCGCCGCCCGCACCGCCAGCTGGGGCTCCGACGGGTGCCCACAGGGATCGACCATGGCGCCTTCGCGTCGGGGTGCAAGCACCAAGACCTGTTCCGAGTGCTGCAGCTCGATCTGGAAGGGCATCCGCGCTGTGTAGATGACGGTGATTCCCTGGCAGGCGTACGCGTCCAGCATCCTTCTCATGCGGCCCTGCGCTGCTCGCCGAAAAGATCGTCCTGGGCCGTCCAGCAGGAGCACCGTCCTGCGATCAGTGTCCAGCGCTGCCGCGGCGAGACGCAGCTCGACGGTGAGGCGCAGCTGCTCGTCCTTCGGCAAGCGGTCCGCCGCAGTGCGCACTCCGCCGCGTTCGATCGAGAGGACGAGCTGACCTCGGTCCACGTCCAGCACGAGCCCCGGCGAGAAGCCACGTTCTTCGAAGACCGCCCGGACCTGCTCCCCCGATTCCCTGACCTTCCTTGGGGAGAGCCCATGCACGACCTCGTCGGGGCCCATTCCGGTCTCCCGAAGAAGCTGCGAGAGCGCGGCCACGCCGCTCTCCTCTTCCGCAGGTCCGGGAGAAGCCAAGACGTCCGCGGACACAGCGCCGGGAATCAGCGAATTGTGCTCCGAGAAGAGGATGCGGGGAAGATGCTCCCTTGCGTAAGCGTTCAGGCGCTCGTCGGCTCGCCTGAAGGAGCCCGCCTCTCCAACTCCTACGCTTTCCTCGCTCCGGCGCCATTCCTCCACCACCAGCGCACCATCGTACGTGCGCCCCACCCGCAGCCGCTTCTCCGGATCGCCCCCTCCTGGGGCTCCGGTCTCCGCTGTCGGATCCTCGAGCCCAAGGGTCGCGGAACACACCACGTGCTCGGATCCGCGTGGCTGTCGACTGCCGCGCGGCCAGTCGTCCTCCAGGGAGAAAGGGCGGGCTCGCCCGACGTCGAGCCCGGCGAGCGCGCGAAGGAGCGACGTCTTGCCGGACTGACGCCGCCCCACGAGCACGGTCAGTGGAAAGATCGGCACGGGCCCGGAGTCCCGAACCGAGCGGTACATCCGCACTCGAAAGTCCCGGAGCCACATGGACAGGACTAGGACCCGCTGAGCTCCAGGGTCTGCGCGTGATCCGCGACACGCGCCGAGAACCCGACTTGGTCCGCAACGCGCTTGCGCAGGGTATCGAGGGCTGCAGGCTCTCCATGCACCAGGAGCACTCCCTTCGGAGGCCGAGGGCACTGCCCAAGCCACCCGACCAGCTCGTCCTGGTCCGCATGGGCCGAGAGGATGGACAGCTGCACGACTTCCGCGCGCACGGGGACGAAACCACCATGAACCTTCACTTCGTCTGCGCCCTCGGCCACCGCGGCCCCGCGCGTGCCCGGCGCCTGGAATCCGGGCAGCAGGATCAGATTGTCCTCGTTGGGCCCAAAGACCTTGAGATGGTGCAGCACCCGTCCACCGGTGAGCATTCCACTGGCGGAGACGATGATCCGCGACTTGCCAGGCCGGTCGAGCCCCTTCGACTCCTCGACGCTACGGGCGAACGAAGCATAGGAACACACGTCGTGGCAAAGACCCGCCGGAAGGACGTGCTCGTCGACGTGTTCACGAAAGAGGCCCGTGACCTCCCGTGCCATCGGACTGTCCACGTGCACCGGCACCCTTGGAATGCGCTTCTCTTCGAAGAGCTGGTAGAGAGCGTACAGGATGGCTTGCGTACGTCCGACGGCAAAGGAGGGCACCAGCGCAACGCCTCCCCGCTCGAAGCAGCGCAGCAGCGGCTCGGCGATGGCTTCGAGGGGATCCACGTGAGGATGGGTGCGGTCGCCGTAGGTGGCTTCCATGATGACCCAGTCGGCCTCACAGGGAACGGCGGGTGGTCGCATCAGGAGATCCTTCTGGCGCCCCAGGTCTCCGGAAAACAGGAGCTTCGTCTCTCCGTCATCGATCGCGATGCTCGATGCACCGAGGATGTGCCCAGCATCACGAAACTGAACGGACAGGGCACCGAGCCTGAGATCCTTGTTCCGTTCGATCACCTGAAAACGACCGGCGACCTGCTCGGCGTCCTGCACCGTGTAGAGTGGCCGCGCCGGTTCGTGCTTGGAGTATCCGTGCTTGTTCGCCCTGCGAGCGTCCTCTTCCTGGATGCGGGCGCTGTCCGGAAGGAGGATGCCGCAGAGATCACGCGTTGCCGCGGTCGTCACCACAGGACCACGGAACCCATCGCGCACGAGAGCCGGCAGGTAGCCCGAGTGATCGACGTGCGCGTGGGTGAGGAGAACGGCGTCGATGCCCCCCGGGTCCACCGGGAACGGGCGCCAGTTCCTCTCGCGCAGCACCTTGTACCCCTGAAACAGGCCGCAATCGACAAGCACCCGGCTCTCGCCACTCTCGACGAGGAAGCGCGATCCGGTTACGCACCCGGCAGCCCCCAAGAACGTCACTCGCATGTCGCCTACTCTCCTTCGGATCCAGGGGCTCCAAGTCTGTCGCGGCCGTGAGGCGTCCGAAGGCAAGCCCCCTCATGGGTGTCGTCCGGTGTTGCTCTCCGTGCCGTTCGCGCCTATTTTGCGACAATTCAGCAGTCCCGTTCAATCGTACGCTGCACAACTCGAGTTTCGGCCTGGCGCTGTGGCCATCGTTGCAGCTGGCGGTCCCAGGAGGCGCTCGGAAGGCATCTCGGTCGGAGGAAGCGCCCACTCGAAGCGGACATTGCGGGCAAGACAATCGGAATCGCATTCAGACCGGACCTTGCAAGAGAACCGCCAGCTTCGCGCGGACCTTGGCTCGTGCTTCCAGCCGAACATCTCCTGCACGGAGGACCCAACTGGCTGAGTCTATCCAGCCTGCTACGCACTTCGACTCATTGACCCCTCCCGCGCCCCTCCGGACGATCCAATGCGGATCGCGAAAGCAGCATCGGGGCAAGCCCGCGAAACGCGCCTCGAAGAGAGGGCCAGGCCATGACTCCCCCCCCCACCGCCAACGAATACGACGTCATCGTCATCGGATCCGGCATGGGCGGCATGACCACAGCCACGGCGCTGTCCCGACTGGAGCACAAGGTCCTTCTCCTCGAGCAGGCCCAGGTGATCGGTGGCCTGACGCACGCGTTCACTCGAAACGGATTCACCTGGGACGTCGGCCTGCACTACTGCGGCACCTTCGGCCACCATCAGCCGGCGGGACGGATTCTGGACTGGCTCAGCGGCGGATCGATCGAGTTCCGCTCGTTCGGCACGGTGTACGACACGCTGCACTTCCCGGATGGATTCGAGGTCTCCGTCGCCCGTCCGGCGGAGGCCTACAGAATGGAGCTCGAGGAGCGCTTTCCGGACAGCACC
>JAUIEE010000005.1 GCA_030428965.1 bacterium
TCGACCCGGAAGCCGCGCACCTTCACCTGACCGTCGCGCCGACCGAGGAACTCGATGCGTCCGTCGGAGCGCCAGCGGGCCAGGTCCCCCGTGCGGTACAAGCGGCTGCCGGGCGGTCCGAAGGGGTCCGGCACGAAGCGCTCCGCGGTCAGCCCGGGCCGCGATGCGTAGCCCCGCGCCAGTCCGTCGCCGCCGATGTAGATCTCCCCGGGGGCGCCCACCGGCACCGGGCGCAGGCTCGGGTCCAGGAGCAGCGTGCGCGTGTTGGCGATCGGGCCTCCGATCGGAACGCGCTCGTCTTCCTTCTCGCTGCCCTCGAGCCCGTCGCAGGTGGCGAAGGTGGTGGTCTCGGTGGGTCCGTAGGCATGCACCAGGCGAACGTTGCCGCGCCCGGAGGCGCGCTGCACGACCTCCGGCGAGACGACGTCACCCCCCAGGATCAGCTCGCTCAGGTTCTCGAGCGCGGCGGGGCTCTCCTCGGCCACGACGTGGAACAGTCCGGTGGTGAGGAAGGCCGTGGTGACCCGATGGCGTGCGAAGAGCTCGGCGATCTCCGCGGCGGACCGCGGCCCGGGCGGGGCGATGACGAGGCGTCCGCCGTGCAGGAGGGCGCCCCAGATCTCGAAGGTGGAGGCGTCGAAGGCGATCGTCGAGAGCTGCAGGATCGTGCGGTCGGCTCCGAACTCCACGTAGCGACCGGCGAGCACGAGGTTGAGGATCCCGCGGTGAAGGGCCTCGATGCCCTTCGGCTCCCCGGTGGAGCCGGACGTGAAGATCACGTAGGCCACAGCATCGGGGGGCACGGCCGGCAGAGGCCGTTCCGGAAGGGGGCCGGACACGAGCTCGTCGAGCTCGACGCATTCGATCCCGGTCTCCTCCGTCCCGCCTCCCTCGAGGCTCACGAGCAGGGCACAGCGGGCGTCCGCCAGCATGCGCGCCCTGCGCGACGCGGGCGAGCTCGGGTCCAGGGGGACGTAGGCCGCGCCGGCCCGCAACACGCCCAGGGCCGCGAGCACGAACTCGGGAGAGCGGTCCAGGTTCAAGGCCACCCGCGTTTCGAGCCCCACCCCTCGTCGCCCCAGGGAGCAGGCGATGCGCCGGGTCTCTTCCTCGAGCTCGGCGTAGGTCCACGACCTCTCGCCGGCGACGAGCGCAACCCGGCTCCCGTGCACCTGCGCGGTCGCTGCGAAGACGGCGGGGACCGAGGATTCGCGCGGGTACTCGAGGGCCGTCTCGTTCCAGGTACTCGTGACGAGATCGAACTCCTCGTCGGGCACCAGGTCGAGCTCCCCCAGAGGTGTCCGTGGGCGATCCACCAGCTCGGCGAGGATCCTGTTCAGACGACCGAGGAGCCGCTCTACGTCGGCCTCGCGGTAGCGTGATCGGTCGTAGATGGCGCGGAAGCCCAGCTCCCCTTCGCCCGCGCTCGCCACGAGGGTCAGCGGGTAGTTGGTCTCCTCGTGCAGCACCACCTCGCCCACCTCGAAGCCCTCGCGCCGACGCAGGGCCGCGACGTCGATGGGGTAGTTCTCGAACACCAGCAGGGTCTCGAACAGCGGGGTGCCCGCCTCCAGGCCCGCGCCGCGCTGGACGGCGGCCAACGAGGCATGCTCGTGCTGGCGCAGCTCGGCCCCCAGGCGCTGCAGCCCGCGCATCCACTCCTGCGCGCCCGATTCCCGTTGGATGCGAACCCGCAGGGGCAGGGTGTTGATGAACAGCCCCACCTGGGTCTCGATGCCCTCCAGCTCGGCGGGACGCCCGGAAGAGGTGCTGCCGAACACCACGTCGTCCGAACCGCTGGACTGGGCCAGCAAGAGGGCCCAGGCGGCCTGCACGACGCTTCCCGCGGTCAGGCCGAGGGCACGAGCCCGACCCTCCAGACCGCGCGGAGCGCGGCAGTGCAGCACGCCACTTCCCACGCCGGTCCCGCCCGCGCTCGTTCCCGGTGCGGAGGTCGGTCCCGGTATCCCCTCGAGGTAGCTCTCGAAGAAGCCCTGCGTGGACGGCACGTCCCGATCGGAGAGCCAATCGGCATAGGCGTAGGCCGGCCCGATCGATCGCGCGGCGGGCTCTTCGCCACGCATGCGGCGCTCGTAGTCGCTCAACACCCCTTCCAGCACGAAGGGCAGGGACCAGCCATCGAAGAGCAGGTGATGGTGGGTGAACACGACCAGGGCCGAACCCTGCGCGAGCCGCACGAGGTCCACGCGCGCCAGGGGCGCCTGGCCCACGTCGAAGCCCGTCCGACGCAGGCCTTCCAGGAAGCTTGCGCGCGGGCGGTCGTCGGGCAGGCTCGCGTGCAGCTGCACGGGGAGCTTCACCCGGCGTCGGATCACCTGCACCGCACGGCCGTCCGGCTCCCAGGCGAAGCCGGCACGCAGGGCGGCCTGGGTGTCGAAGGTGTGCTGCCAGGCCTCGGCCAGGGTCTCGAGCCGCACCTCTCCCTCGAGCTCGAACGCGATCTGAGCCACGTAGGGATCGCGCTCGGACGACTCCAGGTGATGGAAGAGCATCCCCTCCTGGAGCGGCGTTGCGGGAAGCGTCGCCTCGACGTCACCGGAATCCTGCGTGAGGTCTCGGAGCGCCGCTTCGAAACGGCGGCGAACCGCGTCTCGCTCGGCGGCATCGGCCGCGCGCCCATCCCACGACCAGCGCACGAGCAGCGAACCGCCGGCGATGCTCGCATCCAGCTCGAGCCGATGGGTGCGCCGCGCGCGCGGCGAGCGCTGGCGCGATCGCGGCTCGCGCAGGTTGCGGAAGAGCGAGTCGGGGCCCAGGGTCGAGTCGAAGCGCCCGAGGTAGTTGAAGCTCACCTCGGGGTCCCCGACGGGGGCGAGGGTACGCAGCCGATCCAGGGGTACGCTCGGAGCCTTCAGCCCACGATCGACGGTCTCGAGCACCCGTTCGGGACGCTCCACGTCGAGCTCGGCCAGCCACAGCGGGCGCGTCACCGTGAACCACCCCACCGTGCGGGAAACGTCGAGGTCAGGGGCGCGATCGCGGCCGTGGCCTTCCAGCTCCAGGACCAGATCCTTCCTGCGCCCCAGGCCGCAGGCGAGAGCGGCCAGGAGGAGAGCTTCGACCGAACGCCGCTGGCTAGCCGCGACCTGCAAGAGCCGCTCCGTCTGCTCCCGATCCAACCGGGTGCTCGCCAGCACGGTGTCCCCTTCGAACGCTCGCTGGCCGTCGCCCGCAAGACTCGCCAGGCGCTCGGCCAGCTCCTCGTGGGCCGGGTCCACGGCGCACTCGCCACGTTCCTCCAAGCACTGGACCCAGGCCGAGACGGGCACGGTTCGCGCGGGCAGACTCGGCTCCGTGCCTGCGTCGAGCTGGCGCCAAGCACGCTCGAAGTCCTCGATCAGGATGCGCAGCGAGAGTCCGTCCACGACGAGGTGATGGGCCACCACGATCAGGCTGGTGCACGCTCCCTCGACGACCCCCAGGCGAAACAAGGGGCCCTGCTGGAGGTCGAGTCCTCGGTTGAGCTCCCCGGCCAGCTCGGTCACGCACCGTTCGTGGTCCCTCCCCTTCGAGCTCGTCCAGGTCAGCGCGATCCTCGGACCACCGACCGGATCCAGCTCCTGTCGCCACCCTTCCCCCACCCGGCGAAAGCGGGCTCGCAGGGCGTCGTGGTGGTCGAGCAAGGCCTGACCGACCTGGCGCACGCGCTCCTTCTCCAGGGGCGCCTTGGAGTCCAGCACGACGGCCATGTTCCAGTGGGCGGCATCGTCGAGGCCGAGTCCCAGTAGCCACGCCTGCATGGGCAGGAGACCGACCTCCCCGCTCTCGGGCCCATGCACCTGGCCCGCTGCGCTGCGGGCCACGGCCCGCGCCAGGGACGCGACGGTGGGATGCTCGAAGACCGCGCGCGGCGAGAGCTCGAAGCCCGCCGCACGCGCCTTGGCCACGAGCTGGATCGCCAGGATCGAGTCCCCGCCGAGCTCGAAGAAGTCCCGGTCGGTCGGTACCTGATCCAAGCCGAGCACCTCGCCCCAAACGTCGGCCAGGACGCGCTCCTCCTCGCTCCGGGGCAGGGTCTCGACGGGACCGGCGAACTCCGGTTCGGGCAGGGCGCGCTGGTCCACCTTGCCGTTGGGGGTCAGCGGGAAGGCAGCCAGGGACACGAAGGCCGCCGGCACCATGAAGTCCGGCAGGATGCTCGCGCAGTGCTCCCGCAGCCACGGGCCCGCCTCCCCGCCCGGTTCGAGGATCACGTAGCCCACGAGGCGAGGAACCTCGGGCGTGCCCCGTGTCGCGACCAGCGCCGAGTGAACCCGAGGATGACGGGTCAGGGCCGCCTCCACTTCCGAGGTCTCGATGCGGTGGCCGCGCACCTTCACCTGACCATCGGAACGCCCCAGGAACTCGACCCGGCCGTCAGAGAGTCTTCGCGCCCGGTCGCCCGTCCGGTACAGGCGCGATCCCGGCGCGCCGTGGGGGTCCGGGACGAAGCGTTCCGCCGTGCGCGCCGGCTGGCCCACGTATCCCCGTGCCACGGCCGGCCCCCCGAGGTAGAGCTCGCCCACCACGCCGGGCAGCACCGGTTCCAGGGCTCGATCGAGCACGTAGAGGGAGGTGTGTCCCAGCGGGCGTCCGATGGGCGGCAGGTTGCCGGGACACGTCTCGGCGCGCACCTCCTCGAAGGCGTTGTCCGCGGTCGCTTCGGTCACCCCGTAGGTGTTGACGATGCGCGCGTGGGGCCCGAAGGCCGCGCGCAGGAGCGGCAGGTCCGAAACGGGCCAACCTTCCGAACCGACGAGCACCGAGCGCAGACCCGCCAGCGGGCGGCCCTCTCCGACGACATGCCGGGCGAGGGCCCGGACGGTCGAGGGCACGAACTCCGCGAACTCGACGCGCTGGCGCCGGCAGAGCTCGGCCAGGGCCGGTGGATCGAGCAGGACGTCCCGCTCGCAGAGAACGAGGGTCGCCCCAAAGGCGAGGGAGCGCACGCAGTCTTCCAGGAAGACGTCGAAACCGACCCCCGCCATCTGCAGGTGAACCGAGACCGAAGACAGATCGTGAATCTGCCCGAGGGCGGTGGTCAGTCCCGCCAGGTTGCCTTGACTCACGGCGACACCCTTGGGCGTCCCCGTGGTACCCGAGGTGTAGATGACGTAGGCCAGCTGCGCCGGATGGGCCGGCAGGACCAGCTCCCGCTCTTCCTTCGACGGGTCGAAACGGCCCGGATCCAGGAGGGGCACCTCGAACTCCGGACCACGCGCATCCGCGGCGAGCACGAGCTCTGCCCCGGAGTCGCGCACCAGGAAGGCACGGCGCTCCAAGGGCAACGCCGGATCGACCGGAACGAAGACGGCCCCGACGCGATGGATCGCCAGGAGAGACGCGAACAGCTCGGGGCTCTTCTCCAGACACACGGCCACCCGATCCTCGCGCCGCACCCCCCGCTCACGCAAACGGTGGGCGAGCTGGTTCGAACGGCGTCGCAGCTCGTCGTAGCTCCAGCGGCGCTCGCCGTGGCGCAGGGCGATGCGGTCCGGCGCACGCTGCGCCTGGCCGAGGAATCGCTCCAGGAACGGCGCGGGGGCTTCGCCCTCCCCTTGCTCCGGTCGGGGCAGCAACCGTCGGCGCAGGGAGGGCCGAGCGAGGGCCAACCTCGAAATGCGGCGCAGAGGATGCGCGACGACGTCCTCGAGCAGGCACTCGAAAGCCGCCGCCAGCTCGTCGATTCGCTCGCCGTCGAAGAGGTCGGTGCTGTACTCGAACTCGAACGCCAGTCCGTGCCCATCGTCGATCGCGGTGGTCGAGAGGTCGAACTGGGCTGCGCGGCGCTCGAGGGGAATCGGCGTCCCGTGCACCCCCCCGTCGAACGTTGCCCGACCTGCGCCGCCGGGGGCCAGGTCCCCGCGCACGAGGTCGCCGGTGGAGCGCAGCTCGAACATCACGTCGAAGAAGGGAGAACGCCCGGGATCGCGCTGGGGAGCCAGGCGCCGCACCAAGGTCGCGAAGGGAAACTCCTGGTGGGCGAGGGCGGCCTGCAGTCGGGTGACGGTGCGCGCGAGGTGCTCCTCGAAGGGCGGGTCTTGTTCCAGGTCCGCGCGCAGCACGATCGTGTTCACCACGAACCCCACCAGCTCGGACGAACGAACGCCCGTTCGAGCCGCCGTCGGAGCGCCGACCTGGAGACGCCTCTCGCCCGTGACACGCGTCAGGAAGGCCTGGAAGGAAGCGAGCAGGAGGGCATAGAGAGTGGCCCCCCGTTCGCGGGCGAGGCGCCGCAGGCCCAGGGCGCAGCTCTCCGACAGCCGATAGGTGCGAGCAGCTCCGCGGAAACTCTGGGCCTGGGGGCGGGTTCGGTTGGTGGGAAGGTCCAGGTTGGGGATCTGTCCCCCCAGCTCACGCCGCCAGAAGGCGAAGAGTTCCGCTCCGGCCTCCCCCTCGATGAGCGCGGCCTGGCGCCGAACCCACTCGACGGGATGGGGAGCCGGGGGCCGGTTCCAGGGGCGCCCCGAGCGCTCGCACGCGTAACTCTCCTGGAGGTCACGCAGGACGATCGAGAGCGACCACAGGTCCGCCACCATGTGATGGACCGAGAGGAAGAGGACGTGACCGTCGCCGCGCCGATACAGGCGGACTCGAAAGAGCGGATCGCGGCTCAGGTCGAAGGGGCGCTGGGCCTCCGCGGCAAGCTGCTCCGAGAACGACGGGCCCGCGCTCCCGTCGATGTCGCGGTAGATCTCGTCGAAGGGAGCGTCGAAGCGCTGGGTGGGTCGACCCTCGCGAACCTGCAGGCAGGTGCGCAGGGCCGCGTGGCGCTCCACCACGGCTCGCAGAGCGCGTTCCAAGGCGGCGGCGTCCAGGGGACCGTGCAGGTCCAGGGCGGCGGAGATCGTGTAGGCGCTGCTCTCGGGCGCCAGCTCCTGCAGGAACCAAAGGGCCAGCTGCCCCGGCGCGAGCGGACACTCGTCCACGGCTGCCTGGGTTCCACCGAGGCAGCCGTGCGCGAGCGGACACTCGTCCACGGCTGCCTCGGTGGAACCCTCTTCCCGAGACCCGCCTCCCGCCTGGATACGCCGGACGAGCTCGGCCAGCGAAGAGGCCTCCAGGAGATCGGTCGAGGTGAGCTGGACGCCGAAGGAACGCTCGATCTCGTGGGCCAGCTCGATCGAACGCAAGGAATCGAGCCCCAGGGACGCCAGGGGAGCCGCGGCCTCCACCGCGCAGCCCTTCCTCTCCAGGCGGGCACGCAGCCAGGCAAGGACGTCGGCTGCTTCGGCCCCCGGCCGCTCGACCTCCTGCGCCGGCGCCTCCCAGCGGGCCAGCTCCGGCAGGTTGCCCTCCAGGAACTTGCGGCGACAGGCACGGCGCTGGACCTTGCCGCTGGTGGTGCGCGGCACCCCGAAGGGCTTCACGAGGACGAGCACGGCCGGATCGACCTCGTTCGATTCGACGACCGCCCTGCGCAGGTCCGCGAACAGCTCCGCGGGATCGCCGGGCGCTCGGCGCTCCACCTCGTGGACGAGCACCAGCCTCTCCTCCCCGCCGGCTTCGACGCTGAAAGCGGCCGAGCCCCCCGGCCGCAGGACCGGGCTCACCCCCTCGACCGAGCGCTCGACGTCCTGGGGATAGACGTTGCGCCCACGGATGATGATCAGGTCCTTCGTGCGTCCCGTGACGAACAGCTCACCCCCGCGCAGGAAGCCCAGGTCGCCGGTCCGCAGGTACGAGGGCTCCTCGCCCGAAACGCGCGCACGGAAGGTGAGCTCGCTCTCTTCCGGCCGCTGCCAGTAGCCGCCGGCCACGCTCGGACCCGAGACCCAGATCTCTCCGACCTCGTTCTCCTCCAGGACGCGCCCCGAACGGGGGTCGACGATCCGCACGCCGACGCCGGGCCCCGGGCGCCCGCAGCTCACCAGCCGCAGAGCCTCGGGGGAGGCGAGCGCCTCCACCTGTCCCTCTTCCAGGGCCGAACGACGAACCGTCAACACCCGGGGCCGTGCGCCGCGCGAAGAACCGCTCACCTGCAGGGTGGCCTCGGCCAGGCCGTAGGCCGGGTGCAGCGCCTCGGGGCGGAAGCCGCACGAGGCGAAGCGTTGCGCGAAGCGCTCCAGGGTCTCCGCACGGACAGGTTCGGCGCCGTTGTAGGCCACTTCCCAGGAAGACAGATCCAGGGTCTCGCTGTCCGCATCCACCCGGCGCGAGCACAGGTCGTAGGCAAAGTTGGGGCCCCCCGAGTGGGTGATGCGATGGGTGCCGATCGCCTCGAGCCAGCGCACGGGAGTCTGGAGAAAGTCCATCGGATCCATCAGGATCGCGGGGAAGCCCGAGTACACGGGCTGCAGAACGCCATCGAGCAGCCCCATGTCGTGGAAGTGAGGCAACCACGTGAGCGAACGGCTGTGGTCGTCGTGGGCACAGCTGCGACGGATGACCTCCGAGTTGGCCACGACGTTGCGGTGGGAGATCAGGACGCCCTTGGGATCGGAGGTGGAGCCGGACGTGTATTGCAGGTAGGCGAGCTGGTCGATCCCCGGCAGCTCGTCGATCTCCCCATCCCCTCCCGAAAGTGCGTCGCTGGCGATCCAATCCAGACTGCGAAGGCAGGAGGAGGAGTGGGCAGCCTGAAGGGAGCGCTCGACGAGCCCCTTGAGGGTCAGGGCCGTCCGCGCTCCGCAGTCGGAGGCCATCGATTCGAGGCGCGCGAGGGTGCTGTTGGCACGCAGGGGGTAGGCGGGGACCGCGATCACCCCGGCGTACAGGCAGGCGTAGAACGCCTGGACGAACTCGAGCCCGGCCGGATGCAGGAGCAGCACCCGCTGGCCGTGCAGCCCCCTGTCCCGCAGCTGCGAAGCCAGGGCACGCGCCCGGCGGTCCAGTTCGGCCAACGAGAGCTCCTCCCCCCCGAATTCGCCCGAGAGGAAACGAAAGACGACCTGCGAAGGCGCCGACTCCGCACGCTGGCGGAGAACATCGACGATCGTCGGCACCTCTCCCGACCGATCGTTCAGGGGTGGAACGCTCGCTCCGGGGGGTAGGTCTCGCTCGGAACTGGACACGAATCCCTACTTCGACGTGGGGACAGAGGTTCCGCCCCACACTCTCCCTCCGAGGGTGTGGGTACGCGGTGGCAGGGGCCCGACACTATAGCGCGTCTCCCCCATCCTCGATGGCCCTGACGACAGGGGAATTGCGAAGGAAGTCCCGCCCTCAGGAGCCCGGCGTCATGAACGTGGCCTCATGGCCTCGACCGGCCCCCCGTCCGTTCCCTTCGGCGTCCCATCGGCCAGGGAAGTGGACCGGACCTCCGTCCGGAGCCTGCGAGCGGAGCGCGGTCGGCCGTTGCGACCTCGAGCCCTCGGGTGAGGAGGGCCTGGCCGTCGGTTCGTAGCGATCAGATCGCCGCGCGGCTGCCGACGGGGAACTTCCCCAGCAGACGTTCCAGCTCCTCCATCTTGATGGGCTTGGAGAGGTAGTCGTTCATGCCGGCCTCGAGGCATCGCTCCCGGTCCCCGGCCATGGCGTAGGCCGTGAGGGCCACGATGGGGATCTCGGCGTAGGCAGAGCCCAGGGACCGAATGGCCCGGGTTGCCTGGTAGCCGTCCATCACGGGCATGCTGCAGTCCATGAGGACCAGATCGAAGTGGCGGGCCTGGACCGCCTGGAGGGCTTCCCGACCCTGGGTCGCGGTCTGCACCTTGCACCCGATGCGCTCCAGCATCTTGCACGTGATCACGAGGTTGAGTCGCGTGTCGTCCACGAGCAGAACCTCGTGCTCATGCACGACTTCGGGAACCAGGGGCACCTGCTCGGTTTCGACGCACTCGGTCGCCGACCGGTCTTCGGGCAAGAGCACCTCGAAAGAGAAGGTCGAGCCCCTGCCAACCTCGCTCTCCAGCTCGAACACGCCTTGCATGAGCTCGACCAGGGACTTGCAGATGGCCAGGCCGAGACCCGTTCCGCCAAAGCGCCGGGTCGTGCCGTCCTCGGCCTGGGTGAAGGGACAGAAGATGCGCTCCTGGGCTTCCGGGGAGATGCCGATCCCCGTATCCGCGACGGAGAACCTCAAGGAGTCGGAGCGCTGCCCGAGACGGACGGAAAGCCGGATCGAGCCCTCGGTCGTGAACTTGATCGCGTTGCTGACGAGGTTGGTCAGGATCTGCCTCAGCCGGAAGGAGTCCCCCAGCACGAAGGTCGGGACGTCCGCATCCACATCCAGCTTGAGCTCGAGCTTCTTTCCCCGTGCAAGCGCGGACTCCTGGCCGACGACCCCCTCGAGGCAGTCCATCAGGCTGAAGGACGCATGCTCCAGAACAAGCTTGTTGGACTCGATCTTGGCGCTGTCGAGGATGTCGTTGATCAGGGTCAGGAGCGCCGCCGAGGAGCCGTGCATCAGGCCGGCCAGGTGATCCTGCTCGGGATTCAGTCCCGACCGGCTCAGGAGATCGAGACTTCCGATGATCCCGTTGAGCGGAGTGCGGATCTCGTGGCTCATCGTGGCCAGGAACCGACTCTTGGCTTCGTTGGCTCGCTCCGCCTCTTGCTTGGCCTGCCGCAGGCTCTCCGCGGTCTGCTCGAGTTCCCGCACGGCCGCCTCGAGCTTCTGCTGCGTGCGCAGGGCAGCCCGTTTGCTCTGGGCGCTGAGCTCCTCGGAGGTCTGAGCCACCCGCCGAATCTGGGCCAGTTCCCGGCGCAGCCGGAGGATCCTTCGCTCGGCGTCCTCCGTTCTGCCGGATCCTGCGCTCATCGTCCGAGCACGAGCGAGACGCACGTCTCGTTGTGGAACGTGCTCAACAGCCCGTCGCTGTAGGGCGAGATCTCACCAAAGCAGTACAGCCCGGCGATCTGCAGCCCGGAGAAGTCCTTCGAATCCGCGCAGGCGATCAGCCTGTCGATCTCTTGCTGTGCCTGCGTTCCGAGCACCCACTTGCGGGCCGCACAGCTGAAGACCATGGCCAGCTCGGGCGAGTCTCCCGGATAGTTCTCCAGGGCCGAGGCCAGGGAGGTTGTCGAGCCTGCCAGGATTCCCTCGGGAAGCACCTCGGTGAAACGAACGGAGGAACCTTCGAGCACCTCGCCGGCGAAGCGCAGCGATCCCTCCTCCGCGTTGGAATCCAGGATCGCCCGCAGGGTCCATCGCTCGGAGTCCTCCGGATCTCCGTAGACCGCCAGGGGATACTCCCCGAGGCTTCCGCCAGGAATGGCGCCGTAGTGTCCCTGGTAGGCATCGATGGCCGGCTTGCCGTCGATCTCGTAGACCATGTGTCCGTCGGAGCGTGTGACGACGTGCTGCTCACCGCGAGGGAACCAGCCGGAACCGACTCCCCAACTGCACTCGAGGTCGCCGGACAGGAACAGGAGCGGCAGCGAGTCGGTCAGGACCTCACGTCCGCTGAACTCCTTCATCTTCGAGAAGCTCTCGCGGTGATCTCCGCTCAGGCCGCCGAGGATGGGGCAACCTTGCCCGAGCCTGCGATTGAGGGCGCGTACGACCTCCGATCCGTTGGAGGAGGGGGCCAGAACGCTGATGCACAGCTTCGGATCCTCCACGTTGGCTTCGGCCATCGCCTCGTCGACGGCGGACTCGATGCTCTGGCTGATCGATCTCCCGACCCCGACCCGGGCCGTGACACCCTCGCCGACCAGGAGCGTCAGCAGCACGGAGTCGTGACAGAACCCCAGGGACGTCGAGATCTCTCCATCGGAGCTCCCCCCGACCAGCGGAAGGCCCGGCCAGGCCTCGGCGATCCCCTCGAGAATGACCTCGTGGCTGTAGTCATTGCTGGCGAAGAGAATGCCCGCTACAGGCTGTTCCCCCTGCAGTTGGTGCTGGCACTGGGCGACGAGGTCCGCCACGGCGTCCTCGGAAGAAACCTCGTCTGAATGACCTAGGATGCAGCGCATCGGGCTGACCTCTGGGGCTCGTGTCTGTGGACTCGTCCGCGGGGGGGCGCGCGGGACCTATCGGTCCCGCCAACATGGCCCCTTGAGTCCGAAGCGCCGCTGCAGGGGCCCTCGGGCAGATTCTTTGCGCTCCCCCTCCCCGGATCGCACCGGCCCTCGGGCAGGAGCGGGCCCCTCGCCAGCCTCAGGCCGGAGTCGGGTTGCGCATGGCACTGCGCAGGGTCAGGAACGACTGCAACCCCTCCCGTGTGAGCAGCCCCACCAGCTGCGGACCCTCCATCACGACCAAGGCCTGGTCCGAGCTTCCGAAGAGGCGCGGAAGGACCTTGTCCAGGGCGTCGCCGGGGCCGAGGGTGTCGAAGCGCGTGACCATCACCTCCCCAACGGTCTGGAGTGGATTCGTCTGCAGGCTCCGGACCAGATCTTCGCGGGCGAGCATCCCGACGACGTCACCGCCGACGAGAACGGGGAAGTGCTGCTCGTTGCCGAGGATGGCCAGGGCAGCGGCCCGCTCCAGGGAATCGTGGGGCTGGAGCACGGTGAACTGGGTGCGCATGGCTTGCCGCACCGAAGCTCCGGCCAGCCCGCGGGCCGCCTTGAGCATCAGGAGCTCCTGGGCTCCGCCGAACCAGACGAAGACCGCGATCAAGACGAGCATCGGGTTGACGAAGAAGCCCAGGATCGCGAGCCCAACGGCCATGAAGCGCCCGACGCCGGCCGCGATGCGCGTGGCGTCCAGGGAGTTCATGCGCATGGCGAGGGCCGCCCGCAGGACTCGACCTCCGTCCATGGGGAATGCGGGCAGGAGATTGAACACGCACAGGGCCACGTTGATCGTGACGAAGAAGGCCAGGGCCTGGCCCGCGGGAACACCGAGGGGCTCGAACCCCGAACCGAGAAGAAGCAACGCCGGTGTAGCCATGAGGGCCAGGACCGCGTTGACCGCGGGACCTGCCAGGGCCACCAGCAGCTCCTGGGTCGGCTTCTCGGGCATGCGCTCGAGCTGGGCCACCCCTCCGATCGGCAGCAGGGTGATGCGACGGGTCCGAACGCCGTAGTGACGCGCGGTCAGGGCGTGGCCGTATTCATGCAGCAGGACACAACCGAAGACGAGGGCCAGCCCCAGCACCGCCGTGGAAGCCTGGGCCAGGTCGCCGGTGGTGTACCAACGCGTCAGGCCGAGGACGGCGAGCAGGGCCAGGAAGGTGCCGTGCAGGTAGACGTCGATTCCGAAGAAGCGACCTAGAAGAAACGACCAGGAGCCTTCCCTGGCCCTGGGGCGTGACGAGTTCGTGGGGGGTGCCGACATGGATGGGTGCTGGGGCGTGGAGGCCCACGGCTTTATAAGCTGCGAGGGGGCCGCCTTCGATGGGCGACGGGGAGGTTGCGTACGATCTCGCCTCTCCCCCTCGGGCCGCCCGGGCGGTGGGGCGAGGCCTTTTCGGTCAAAGGTGCGTCCGATTCCGGGTGTCTCTCGAAGAAATGCCCGTCGGGGGCAGACGGAGCGGCCGACCTACTCCCTACCCATCCTTGAACGTGGGCCGAACGTCTCCCCCGACCGACCTCCTTACCCGCCTCCCTCGGGGGCTCGCCTGATGGCCGTGGTGCTGGGCATCGACGCGGCCTGGGGACAGCGAGCCTGCTCGGGCTTCGCCCTCGTCCAGGGATCCCCCGGCGCCTGGCGCTGTCTCGGCTGCGCGCCGAGCTTCGGGAGCTGGAGAGCTCTGGTCGAAGGAGTCGAGATCGACTGGTCGCGTCGTCCGGTTCCCGCTCCCCTCTCGGTTGCAGGGATGCTGCAGGTGTGCCGAGCTAGGGTCGGATGCGCCCCCGACGTGGTGGCCGTGGACATGCCCCTCGGACGGGGACCTGTGGTGGGACGTCGTCGGGCCGAGAACGAGGTCAACCGACGGTACGGTGCGGCCGGCTGCAGCACCCATTCTCCCCTACCCGATCGCCCCGGCCCTCGATCGGAGAGCCTGCGCAAGGCATGGCAAGCCGAGGGGATCCCCCTGAGAACGAAGGCCGACGCCAGCGGTTCGGTGCCGGCCTTGCTCGAGGTCTATCCCCATGTCGCCCTGCTCGAGCTGTGTGGGGTCGAGCGGCGCCTTCCCTACAAGGTCTCTCGTTCCTTGCGCTACTGGCCCGGTACGTCGGTACATCAGCGAGTCCGGCATCTGCTCACCGTCTGGGCCTCGATCCTGAGCGCCCTGAAAAACGTCTTCGGCGACGTCGGTCTACAGCTGCCCGCCTGCGACGAGGTGCCGTCCCTGGCCGCGCTGAAGGCCCACGAAGACAGCCTCGATGCGCTCGTCTGCGCCTGGATGGGAACCCGCTTCCTCCAGGGAGAAGCCGAACCTCTGGGGGACGACGAGGGAGCCATCTGGGTGCCCAGGACCCCCTAGCCCACGAATCGAGGGAACCCCGGGGATGCCAGGACCGCCGGGGCTTCCCCGATACGGGAAGCGGGCCTGGGGAGAAGGCTTCCACGCGCAGGCTCGGGGAACCAAGAGGCCGAAGAAGCGGGGACCTCGAGTCCAGGCCCCATGAGCCCCTCTCCTTCCCTTCACGCTCTGAACGAACGACCGCTCGCCCGGGAAGCCCTCGATCTCCTGCGGAAGGGAGAGTGCCCGCCCGTCCCCATGGACCTGAGCCGCCTGCAGCTGAGGGGCGCGGACCTTCGCGGTCTCGATCTCACGGCGGCCGACCTGAGCGAGAGCGATCTGTCCGGCGCCGACCTGGGAGGAACGAACCTGTTCGGTGCCAAGCTGGTCGGAGCGAACCTGTTCGAGGCCAAGCTGCGGAATGCGGAGCTGACCGGCGCGGACCTGAGCCGGGTGCGCGCCGAGCGGGCCGACTTCGCGCACGCCGGGCTGGGCAGAACCCAGCTGCGCGAGGCTCACCTGCGCATGGCCGACCTCTCCGGAGCCACCCTGAGCGGGAGCCAGGCCCAGGGGGTGGACCTCCGCGCCAGTCGGCTGCGGGGTCTGCGCGCCCTCGAAGCCAACCTGGAGGGAGCCGACCTTTCCAACGCGGACCTGCGCGAAGCGGACCTGCGTCAAGCCCGCATCGCAGGTGCCGAATTCCGGGCAGCGGACCTGCGCGGCTCACAGCTGGGGGGCCTCGTGGGCTACACCAAGGCCGGCTGGATCGACGTCGACATCCGCAACGTCGACTTCACCGGAGCCCACCTCTGCCGCAAGTACGTGCTGGACGAGAACTATATCCAGGAGTTTCGCACCCAATCCGGTTGGAACTGCGTCGTCTACCACATCTGGAACCTGACGAGCGACTGCGGTCGCAGCATCCTGCGATGGTCGCTCTGGACGGCAGGACTCGCGCTTCTTTTCGCCTGGGTCTACAGCCAGGTAGGCATTGACTACGGGGAGCACGCCACGGCGATCTCTCCCCTCTATTTCAGCGTCATCACCCTGACGACGCTCGGTTACGGAGATGCGATTCCCACGACCCCGATGGGTCAGGTCGCCTGTATGGCCCAGGTCGTTCTGGGCTACGTCATGCTCGGAGGCTTGTTGAGCCTCTTCAGCAACAAGATGGGTACGAGGTCGGATTGATGCTAGATCGATACAGGAAGAAGAAAGCGAAGAAGAAGCTCGCCGAAGCCCTGAAGGGAGAGGCAATTCCCAGCTTCCGCCAGGGAACCCTGAAGTTGCTGCAGATCCTGCGGCAGGAAGACACGACCCTGGAGCAGGTGGGCGAAGCGGTGCACTGGGATCCGGGGTTGTTCCTGCGCGTCCTGCAGGTGGTCAACAGCGCCGCCTTCGGCCTCGCCCGCAGGGTCGATGACGTTCGGCACGCCGTGCACATGATGGGTCGCTCGAAGCTCGAGCAGCTCGTCTTGGCCATGGCCGTCCAGGACAGCCTGCCGATGCCCCCGACCTCGGGCTTCGACCCGGGTCGCTTCTGGGAGGCCGCCTTCTTTCGGGCGACCGCCTCGCGCAACATCGCCCAGGAACTTCATCCGGCGGACGCGGAGCGCAGCTTCACCGCCGGCCTGCTCCAAGACATGGCCGTCCCGCTCCTGGTCCGGGCTCGCCCCGAGGCCTACGGAGAAATCCTCGAAGCCTGGCACGGCTCTTCGGAGGCGCGTCTGTTCGAGCTCGAGCGGGAGGCCCTGGGCTGGAGCCACGACGAGCTCGGGGAGCACCTCGCGGTCGAATGGAACCTGCCTCCGGAGCTCGTCGAGGCCATCGGTCTCCACCATTCACCGGACGCGCCGGACGAGAGCCTGTCGCCTGCCCTGAAACTGGTGGCCTTGCACCAGGAGAAGGAGCTGGACGACAGCCAGCAGGCCATCATCGAATCGGGGCGCTCCGATTACGGTCTCGCCCCGGACTGGATGGTGGACACCCTGAGGGTGAGCCGGGAACAGGCCCTGGAGCTCGTCGGCGCCCTGGACTTGCCGCGCCGCAAGGCTTCCTAGGCCTTCCGGAACCCGGAGCAAAGAATTCGAACATTCATGGACAATCCGAGCTGCCTTTGTCGTTCATGACTGTAGGGCGGTCGCCGTGGCTTGCTGAAGCTCCTTCAGGCCAGCCTCTCAGGGTTCTTGTCGAGCATGACTCGGTGGATACCCCGAGAATGACGGCAGCCGAACCGAACCGGTCCCGAGGGGGAACCGTTTCTTTTTGGGAGATTGGGTACGCCTGGGCTTCCCGCCGGGCGTGCCCTACCCCCGCGGCCCCTGGAGATCGCCAGGACCGGCCCCCGGGTCTCAGCGCGGACTAGCTGCTGGAGGTGAGCCGCCGACCTCGCTCGGAGAAGTCGACCAGCTTGCGGCGCGTGACCTGACCGGTATCCGGGCAGTAGACGTTGCACTCCCCGTAGGGCGTGGCGTAGAGGTGCAGGGAACAGGCGCGTGCGGCTCCCCCCGCCGGCCGGACCCGGTGCAAGCCCATCTCGTCCCGAATGAAGGCGACGTTGCCGGCTCGAAACGTCTTGGACTCGAAGGGCTCGAGCGGGCCTGACTGGCCGGCTTCGGGGAAGTGGAAGCGCTGCTCCTCGAGCTCCCCGTCCAGAACGGCCATCCAGCAGTCCTGGCCCTCGTGGTTGTGGATGGGACTCTCCTGCCCCGGACCCCAGCAGAGCAGGAGCAGCTCGAACTCTTCCTGGCGGAAGACGCAGTTGCGGGTGTACCCCTCCTGGCTGAACATCGCGTAGCGCCGCCACTCGTCGTGCTCCTTGGCGTAGCCCGAGAGCAGATCGGCGATCTTCCTGCCCCGTCCCTGCCCCTGGGGGGTCTCCTCGAAGGCCCGCTGCAGGCGGTCATTGAGCCGATCCAGGGACGGACATCCGAGGACGGGCCGGGCGGGAAAGTGCGGACATGGATCGTGGGTCATGGGTCGGCCTCGCGACCGGTCATCATAGGGGGTCAGCTGCGGCCCAGCAGTTCGATTCCCCCTGGAACGTGTGCGTAGAGGATGCAGGCCGGGTTGCTGCCGTCGATCGGGCGCTCGGGATCCCCCAGGGCCCGCGGAGCGTGGGCACTGCCGGGCGGGTAGTGAACGTGCTGACCCTGGTGGTAGCTCCCCTCACCGTCCCGGTACCCCCCCTGCAGCACGAGCACGTCCTCGCTCCCCAGATGACGGTGAGCAGCGTAGGCACACCCGGGCTCCATGCGAATCAGCACGGTGGCCCCTCCCCGACGCCCGGGCTCGTCGGGCTTCGGGTCGAGATGGAGGGGGATCCAGCTGACCCCCTGGTCCCGGGTGGGGCGCCAGGGCCAGTCCTCGGCCTGTGGCCCCAGGCTCAGACCCGTAAGGAACACGTTTCCCAGAATAGCACTCCCCCCCCGGTTTCGGAGGTTTGAGGTGCCCTGACCCGGACCCGCGGGCCGATAAGGCTCCCAGGAGAGACTTCTGACCCGATGGAACTCGAGACACCAGGCATCCAAAGCCTGCCGGAAATCGTAGGGGCCCTGCTCGAGGCTCGCCCCCAGCGCTCGCGCTTTCGAATCCTGTTCGACGCGGTGCACCGCAGCGAGCTGGGATCCGCCCTGGCGCTCTGGCGCCTCTCCCAGGGGCGCTGGATGCCCCTCCTCGAGCGCGGTCCCGAGGATGCCCTCCCCCCCAGCAGCCTGATCCAGGCCGTACTGGCCGGGGAAGTCGCGATGGAACTTCCGGGGCGAACGAGCCTCCTCAAGACGGACGAGGTCGACGGAGACCAGGTCGCCCTGATCCTGGGCGAGGTCAGCTGTTCCCGCGAGACCCTGAACCTCGTGGACGGCCTGCTCACGATGGCGGGGCTGATGGAGAGGGAAGCGGAACCCCTCGCTGAAATCTTCGAGCCCCCGCTGAGCTCGGCCCGCCCCTCGGACCTCCCTCTCCGCTGGACGCCGTCGCTGGGACAAGAACCCCACATCGATCAGCCCCCGCCCGCGTAAGGCAAACGCATTTATTGGGAGTTGGGCCTCGCCGCGGGCGAGTGCAGGTTTATACTCGGATCCGTAGGGGTTCGCCCCTACAAGAGATTCTGTTGGGAGGTGTGCGCACTTTGCGAGCAGTGCCAGCACCCGGGAAGCCCGACAGAACCTCCTCTCTCCCTCGGGCCGGTGGTTGGCAAGGATCACCGGCCCCCTTTTTATTTGGGGCCAGAAAAAAGGCGGCCCGAAGGCTCGTCGCTCAGATGGCCCGGCTGGCGAAAGCGCCGAAGCACTGCCCTTCGATCGTGAAGACCTGGACACGGTCCCCATCCCGATCCAGGACCGCCAGGCGCGTGCTGCGGTCATCTTGCCCGGGCTCGACGACCACGTCGCTCGGCTCCATCACGCAGCCTTCCTCGTCACCGCCCTGGGCCAGCTGACGCAGCAGGCGCCCCGCGGAATCGAACAGGAGCAACGAGCTGGCTTCGCCTCCCGCGCACACGATGATGCGCCCGTCCTCGAGAGGTGCGACGGCCGTCGGCCAGAACCTCTGGGGCGACCGGCTCACGGGCGCGAACTGGAAGTGGAAGTCCCCGTCGCGGAAGACCTGCACCTGTCCCCCACCTCCCTCGGCCACGTACACGAAGCGCCCCGCCAGGGAGATGCCTTGTACCCGATCGAACTGGCGATCGGCGTGGCCGCGCGGCCGCAGGGAACGGATCAGAGTTCCTTCCCCGTCGAACACCTGCACGGCGTGCCGCCGGAGCCCACCGCTGGCGACGAACAGCTGCCGACCATCGGTGTCCCCGCGCACCTCGACGTCCACGGGCGCGCGCACGAGTCCGGCCGTGTCGACGGCGGCAAGCCCCTCCAGGGACTCGGACAGGCCCGCCCCGAGTCCTCCGACCTCCTGGCCGAAAACGGTGAAGGTCCTCACCCGGGACGAGGGCGTATCCGCGATCCAGAGCAGCCGATCGTCGTCCACGGCGATCCCCGCGACAACCGAACGATGCACACGCTCGTCCCGGAACGAGAAGCCTTCCGAGAGTTCGCGGCCGTCGAGGTCGTAGGCGCGCACGTGCGCGGTCTTCTCGTGGGATCCCACGTAGAGGATCCCGCGGTGGAGGGTCAGGCTGCCTTGCATGGGCGGAAGCTGCGCATCCTAACCGCTCCGAAGATCCGAACGACTCTAAGGCCCCTGGGCCAGGTCGCGCAGACCGAGCTGGATCCCCTCGCCTGCGACGATGTCGCGCTCCCCGCGGGAGTTGCCCCAGCGCAGGGCGCCCTCCTCGCAATCGATCTGCACGCCCTCCCTCCCGACGCGAATCCTGCCCCGGGCCTCCCGGGCCTGAACGACGCCGAGCTGCAAGACCACGCGCCAGTCCCCCTCGAACTCCACTTCGCCGCTCTGCAGGCGCACCGCCCCGCCTTCGGCCTCCTCGAGGAACAGCTGCGTGTTCGCGCCGAGCCAAAGACGACCTTGGCTCGCGTCCAGACGGGCGCGGCCCGGCCCGAGGGTCTGGCACCACTGCCCGGCGACGATCTCGGCCGTCTCCTCTTCCAGACGGTCGCCCGCCACGAGCACCGCCGCCCGGCCCTCGAGGGCCACGACTTCCAAGGCGGTCGGCCCCCGATCGAACTGGGTCCACACGAAGGCGACCAGGGCGGGGAGAAGCGCAAGACGAAGTCCGAACAGACGTGAACGGGGTCCACGAACGCCGGCCTGCAGGGCCGCCTTGCGCTGGTCGTGGCGTCGTCGCTCGCGCGCCTCTTCCTCCCGGGCATCGCGCAGCGCGCGTCCGAGGCGAGCGGCCGAGGCCAGGGTCTCGCGATAGACGTCGCGGCAGGTCGGGCACCGGGTCAAGTGCTGGCGGAAACGGCGGTCGGCTGAGCGCTTCATGCCCCCGTGCACGAACTGGGAGAGCAAGACCCGCGCCTCCTCGCAGTCGCGCCCCGTGGGCGCATCCTGGGAAGTGGCGGGGAGTTCCTTGGACGGGCGCTCTTCCATCGCCCCAAGGATCGACCTCCGGACCCGATCTCCTTGAGCCCCCGGGGCCGGCCCTAGGCCAGGCGCTCGGCGGCGGCCTGAAGGCGCTTTCGCACGGCCTGGGGTCCCAGGAGTTCCATCACGTCGAACAGGTCCGGACCTCCGGCGGCCCCCGTCAGGGCACAGCGCAGGGGCTGGAAGAGCTGGGGGAACTTCAGTCCACGCTCGCCGACCCAGTCGCGGGTCCGCGCACGCACCTCCTCCGCCGGGGAACCGGCCTGGAGGTGGGGCTCGAGCCAGGCGAGGTAGTCCTTCAGGGTGTCCAGGCGGTCGGCATGCTTCCTGGCGTTCTTCTCGGCCTGGGGGTCGTACACGACCTCGCCGTCACGCGCGAACAGGTAGGCGATGCGTGCGGGCAGATCCGCGTAGAGGCGGATGCGCTCCTGCTCCGTTGCGACGGCTCGCTCGAACCAGTCCCGGCGCTCTCGGAGGTCGGCTTCGGTCGCCAGACCGGCGGCGACCACGTAGGGCAGACAGCGCTCGGCCAGGTCCCCGACCTCGGAGGCCCGCACGTACTCGCCGGCCAGCCACAGGAACTTCTCGGGGTCGAAGATCGAGCCCCCCTTGCTCACGTCCGCCGGATCGAAATGCCCGATCAAGTCCTGCACCGAGAAGATCTCGGTCTTGTCGTCCAAGGCCCACCCCTGCAGGCAGAGGAAGTTCAGGACGGCCTCGGGCGGATAGCCTTTCTCCCGATAGGACTGCACCGCGGTGTCGCCGGTACGCTTGGAGAGCTTCTTCTTGTCCTTGCCGAGGATGAGCGGAAAATGCCCGAAGCTCGGAGGTTCCAGCCCCAGGGCCTCGTAGAGCAGCACCTGCTTGGGCGTGTTCGTCAGGTGCTCCTCGCCGCGCATGACGTGGCTGATCTCCATCGAGGTGTCGTCGCACACCACGACGAAGTTGTAGGTGGGCGTGCCGTCCGAGCGCACCATGACCCAGTCGTCCACCTCGCCGTTGTCGAAGGAGACCTCGCCGCGGATCATGTCCGTGAAACGCGTCGTACCTTCGGGCACGCGAAAGCGGAGCACGAAAGGATCGCTCTCGGCGCGGCGCGCGCTCTCCTCGGGATCCAGGTCGCGCCCCTGGTAGACCGGCTTCTGTCCCGAATGCATCCAGGTCTCGCGCATGGCCTGGATCTCCTCGGTGGAATCGAAGGCACGATAGGCCGTACCGTCGGCCACCATGCGCTCGGCCAGCTCCGCATAGGAATCGAAGCGCTCGGTCTGACGGTACGGCCCGAAGTCGCCCCCCACGTCCGGCCCTTCGTCCCAGTCGATGCCGAGCCAGCGCATGCCTTCCAGCACCGCGGCCTCGTGCTCGGGGGTGGATCGCTCGCGATCGGTGTCTTCGATGCGCAGGATGAACCGGCCGCCGTGGCGACGCGCGTAGGCCCAGTTGAAGAGAGCCGTACGGGCTCCACCTATGTGGAGGCTGCCCGTGGGGCTCGGCGCGAATCGCAGGCGGACCTTTCTGTTCGACGAAGTCAAGGGAAGCGATGCTCCTGGTAGGGATCCGGGGGACGGCGCAGGATACGCTCGAGCTCGACCAACGGGAACCCCGGCGGAGCGCCTTGGAATCGGCGGGGCGGGCCGTAGAGTTCTCCCCATGGACCCCAAGCTCCAGAGCACCGTGGCCAAGCCCGACCGAGAGTTGATCCAGAGGCTTCCGAAGGTGGCCCTGCACGAACACCTGGACGGTTGCCTGCGACCGACCACCGTCCTGGAGCTGGCGCAGGAGAGCGGTTACGGCGACTTGCCGCGCGACGAGCCGAGTGCCCTCGGGGACTGGTTCTTCGAGGGGGCCAACCGCGGCAGCCTGCCCCTGTACCTGGAGGGCTTCACCCACACGATCGCGGTCCTGCAGGAGGCCGGCGCCCTGGAGCGGGCCGCCTACGAGTACGTCGAGGACCTGCACCGGGACGGAGTCGTCTACGGCGAGGTGCGCTTCGCTCCGCACTTCCACACGGCCCATGGGCTGGGCCTGGACGGCGTGATGCTGGCCGTGCTGAAGGGGCTGAGGCGCGGCAAGGAAGAGTTCGGCGTGGAGTTCGGGCTGATCGTTTGCGCCCTGCGCAACGAGGATCCCGACCTCTCCACGAAGCTGGTGGAGCTGGCCCTCAGCTTCCGGGGCCAGGGCTGCGTGGGCTTCGACCTGGCCGGGGAAGAGGCCGGACATCCGGCCAAGGAACACCTGCGCGCCTTCCAGCTGGCGAAGCGCAAGAACTTCTCGATCACGATCCACGCCGGGGAGAGCTTCGGACCGGAGAGCATCTGGCAAGCCCTCCAGTACTGCGGCGCCCATCGCATCGGGCACGGTACGCGCCTGATCGAGGACCTGGTGATCTACGACGGCAAGGTGATCAAGATCGGCTCCTTGGCCCAGTACGTGCTCGACCATCGAATTCCCCTCGAGATCTGCTTGTCGAGCAACGTCCACACCGGAGCGACCGCCTCCCTGGGCGAACACCCCTTCCCCGTTCTTCAGGAGCTGGGCTTTCGAGTGACCCTGAACACGGACAACCGCCTGATGAGCCGCACGACCATGAGCGAGGAATACGCCCTCGCCGTCGAGCACTTCGGGTGCAGCCTGGACGACCTGGAGACGCTCTCGGTGAACGGCATGAAGTCCGCCTTCGCCCACTACGACGAACGTTGTCGGCTGATCTTCGATCGCGTCAAGAGCGGCTACAGCGCCCTCCGGCGGGAGCTCGGACTGCCCCAGCGCCAACGCTACCCTTCCCCCGAAGCATGAACCCGCGCGCGCACGCCCCCGAGGACTTCCAGGGTCGAGTCGAGATTCGCACCTTCGAGAGCACGCTCCTGAAGCACAACCGGCTGGGAGATCGCGCCACCCGTGAGGTGCCGGTGTACCTGCCCCCCGGATGGGATCGCGGAGAGTGGCCGGTACTCTTCTGCCTGGCGGGCTTCACGGGCCGAGGTCAGAGCATGCTCGAGACCCATCCCTGGAGACGTGGCCTGGTCTGGCACTTCGATCAGGCCGTGGCCCGGGGTGAAAGCCCCGGCGCCATCCTGGTGCTGCCCGATTGCTTCACGCGCCTGGGTGGCAGCCAGTACGTGAACTCCGCAACGGTCGGCCCCTACGGCGACCACGTGGCCCGGGAGCTGACCGCCTTCGTGGACGAGCACTACCCGACGCGCACGAACGGCCGCGGCGTGATCGGCAAGTCCTCCGGCGGCTTTGGTGCCTTGCACCTGTGCATGCACTATCCCGGGACCTTCGACGCCTGCGCCTCCATCAGCGGAGAC
Organism: bacterium; assembly: GCA_030428965.1. Lineage (GTDB taxonomy): Bacteria > Planctomycetota > UBA1135 > UBA1135 > JAUIEE01. The sequence goes on from JAUIEE010000005.1 coordinate 23,552, forward strand.
GCCGGTTTCGAGGCCATGTTCGCCGGCGAGCTCCTGGCCTGCCTGCGGGGCCTGGTGTCCTACGACATGGACCCCGGCCGATTCCTGGAAGCGTTCGCGGAGAACCCGGACCTCTCCGGCGACGGCCACGCCGTCATCAACGTGCTGGCCATGTCCGCCTGCTACTCCCCCAATCCCGCCAGCCCCCTCGGCTTCGACCTGCCGATGGACCTGGAGACGGGCCAGCGCCGGGAAGACGTGTGGAACAGGTGGCTGGCCTTCGACCCGGTGCAGGCCGTCGAACGGCACGCCGAGCCCCTGCGAGCCCTGCGCCTCTTGCACCTCGAGTGCGGCTTGCGCGATGAGTTCCACATCCAGTGGGGCGTGCGCAGCCTATCCCGCCGCCTGTACGAGCTTTCCGTGCCCCACACCCACGAGGAGCACGGGCGCGGCCATCGGGGTCTCGACGATCGCTACGGACCGCTGCTCGCACGCATGGCCGCCGCGCTGGATTCGGAGCCTCAGGGGTAGCAGGCCCTGACGACGGTGTGGATGCCCCCCCGCACCTGGAAGTCGGCCTCGATCGTCATCCGTCGCGGAGTGAGGAGGGCGACCAGGTCGTCGAGGAGCAGGTTCGTGACCGCCTCGTGGTAATGGCCCTCCTCCCGGAACGACCAGAGGTAGAGCTTGAGGCTCTTGAGTTCCACACACAGCTCGTCGGCCACGTACTCGATGCGAATCGTGGCGAAGTCGGGCTGCCCCGTCTTGGGACAGACGCAGGTGAACTCGGGCGTCTCGAAGTGAATCGTGTAGTCCCGCTCGGGCTTGGGGTTGGGGAAGGTCTCGAGCGCCTTGGAGGGCTGGGTCGACATGGGGATCAATCGGGGGAAGAAGACTCCGAGCGCGTCACCCTGCGCCCGCGGGTACGGGCCACGGCGTGGCCGTCGATTCGATAGTCCAAGGTCCAGGCCACAGGTCCGCCGGAGGTCCGGAAGGCCTCGGCCACCTGACGTGCCGCACCGGGCACGCGCAGCCACCCCCCGGCTTCCGTGATGGCCCCGATCTCCTCGTAGCTCGTGTCGGCCAGATCGAAGAGACCGACGACGAACCTTCCTCCGGCACGAGGTGTGTGAAAGGGAGGGGCCAGGAACCAGTCCGCCCCGCGCACCTCGGGCGAACCTGCCTCCAGGGCCGGCAGGACCGGTTCCAACCCGGCCTCCGCCACCCGCAGGATCGCTCCCTCCAGGAACAAGAGCCGCACTCGTCCCCCCAGGCGCCAGGCGAGCGAGGATCCCAGATGGAACAGGGCGCTCGGCTCGTCGGCGTCATCCAACCAGCGGCCTTCGAGCGTTCCTTGACGAGCTTCGTTGGCGCGGGCCGACCAGCTCACCCTGGGCGGCTCGTCCGTCGAGGTTCCGCGCGTGGCCCGCACGCGCAGCACGGAGAAGGCGAGCGGATCGATGTCCAGGGAAGGCGAGCGCGCCTCGCCGCGCCACGAGCGCAGCCCGGTGCTCTCGATCGATGGTGCGAGCGACACGGCTCGCCGCCCGGCGCTGGGCTCTCCGTTGGCTCCGGCCTCGGCGGGCAGCAACAGCACCGTGGAGTCCCGCCGAAGTTGTTCCAGCTCGGGTTCGCCGCACAGGGCCAGGAAGGCCTCGCTCGCCATCGCCACCACCCGGGTCGGGCCGTGATCGGAATCTTCCCCGGCTCGATCGAGGCCCGGGTCGAGCAGGCGATCGACCGCACGACCGAGGGGATCGACCCCGGCCAAGGGAGAGGGAGGGTCCAGGATGGCCACCGTCGCCTCGGCTCCGTGCAACTCGCGGACGGCGAGCAGTTCCCGGCGCAGGTCCTGGGCCGCCAAGGCAGCCTTGTTCCAGGGCAACGCGTTCCCGTGGGCCAAGATGGCGTACCCCAAGACGACCAGGGCCGGAATCAGGGTCCGACGCACCCCGGAGAGAGCCGTGGTGCACAAGCCGAGCCCCATGGACATGATGGCGGCGGAAGGAAGCAGGCTGCTGGCCAGAAAGAGCTCACCGGGGGTGGCGTGCAGGTCGAGGCGCAGCAGGGTTGAACCGACCAGGGCCGCGAGCCAGCCGAAGAGGATCCAGCCCCACAGCTTGGGGGCCGAGCGGGCCGCGCCGAGGACCGGATGGAGGGCGCACAGGAACAGGGCTCCCGCCGCGATCACCCCGGCCAGCTTCAGAACCTGGGGGTTGGCCGGCAAGACCAGGAGCCCCAGCTGCTCGACCACTCCGACCACGTGCCGCGCCAGGTCCTGGCCCGAGTCGACCTCCAGCAGGGCGCGCAGGCCTGCGGGCATGGAGGAGGGACCGAAGCGCATCCAGGACAAGAAGAGGTCCAGGGAGGCGGCCGCGAGGAAGACCGCCAGGGTCGTGAAGGCCGTGCGCAGGCGAACCCGGAGAGGACGATAGCGGTGGGACGAGACCAGCTCGCTCACGGACAGCAGGATCGGCAGCCCCAGCACGAGGGGATGGGCGAAGGCGGCCAGGGCACACAAGAGGGCGCTGGTGGCGGTGAGCGAGAACTGGCGGTCCTGTCTTCCCTTGAGGAACAGGGCAGCGGACCAGGCGCCCAGGGCGGTAGCGAGCAGCTCTCCCCGGGCACCGACCTCGGCCACGGCCGGAACGGCGAGCGGATGAAGGCTCTGGATCGCAGCGCATGCCATGGCCGCGCTGGCCGCGTGCTCGCTGCCGGTCCACGGCAGGAGCAGGCGCCTCAGGTAGAACCCCAGCCCCACTCCCCCGAGGAGGAGCAGGATGAGGTTTTCCGCCCGAACCGCGAACGCATGAAAGGGCTCTTCGGCGGCATCGGAGCGATGCAGGCTACGGGAGAGCTCGAGCGAGAGCCGGGTCAGAGGTGGATCGACGTCGATGAACTCCGGCGCTCGGCCCGACTGGGCGGCCACCGAAGGCTGGGCCCGCGCGTCGAGCAGGGCGGCGTAGTCCTCGGCCAAGAGCCCCGCGCGCAGGAGCGGCGAGAAGGCGAAGGCCCCCAGGAGCAGGAAGGCGAACAGGAGCAGCGCGCGGAGGGCCATGGACGTCCCATCCTACGGCGAGTCCAGGCCCAAGACCCAGCGAAGTCTGGGGGCCCGCAGGTCGAGTCGACTCAGCTCTCCGGGTCCTCACCCTCGCCGCGGTGCTCTTCGGTGGCGTTCTCCCAGCCATCGAGCAACCAGGGCGGCAACTGCTCCCAGCGCTCCACGACGGCTCGCGCCGGCGAGTAGGCCACATGGGGCTCCAGCAGGGTACGGACGATGAGTCTCTTGTCGTGAACGGCGATCGGAGCGACCGCGTCGGGCGCCAGGGTCAAGTCTTCCCGGCTCTCCAGGAAGACCGGCACGAAGTAGCCACGGCCGCCGCCATGGATCTGTCGCACCTCGAGCTGCCGCCACAGGGACCACTGTACGGCCCCGGCGACAGCCGCCGCCTGGGCCACGGGCGAGACGTTCATCAGACCGGGGATGCGCACCCGGCGCTCTTCGGTCCCGACGTCGAAGGCGATCACGACTTCGCTGCCGAGGGACAGTTCCGGCCACTGCCCCAGGTCCGGAGGCTGGGGAAGCTCGGAGCAACTCGGCCGCTCACCGACCCAGTTGAGGACCCAGGGGTTCTCGTTGGGCGTGCTGTTCTCGACCAGGCCGATGTAGATGGGCGCTCCGAGGGAGGTCTGGAGCCGCCCGGCGGTCAGGACGATCTGGTCCCCGTTCCAGACGTAACGCCCCTGCTCGATCGCCAGGCGTACGTGGACGGCGAGGTACTTGAGCAACACGAAGTTGTTGGTCCCCCACTCCTCCTCCAGCGTCAGCTCCTTGAGCAGCTGCAGGCGCCCCCCCGGAACGAAACAGAACTGGAACAGAGACTGAATCGAGAGGTAGTCGTCCCCGAAATCCGAGAGGAGCTCGGCCTGGGTGGACTTGCGGTGATTTTCGGGATCGGCGGTTTCGGCCGGCATAGATGACGAACCGCGAGCTCGACGTACCGATGCGGGAAGCACCGCTCGGGCCCGGCGCTTGTCTTCCAGGCCCCCCGGGGGAGTATAGTGCGCTCCGTGCGCAGGTCCACGGCCTTCGTGCCCCTAGCGCGGCTCCCCTCCTCATCTCGCTCCAGAATCATGATCGATCTTTTCCGACCGCTCCTCGAGGCGGCCCAGGGCCTCGACCTCGAGGACCCCTCCCGGGCCGAAGCTGCGCTCAACGAGCGCTTCGATCCCGGCGGCAAGGCGGCCGCGGCGCTGAACGCCGAGCTGCTCGCCCTCCTCGAGCAGGGCAAGATCGCCGAGCGTGGCGAGATGCCCGTGCGCTGGGGTCGGGTTGCCAAGGCCAGCGAGGAGACGCTCGGGTTCTCGATCGACGTGGTCCACATGAACGGAGCCGGCCCCAGGCATCGCCACCCCCGCGGCGAGATCGACTACTGCGTCGCCATGGACGGATCTCCGACCTTCGACGGGCGTGAGCCTGGGTGGGTCGTCTTCCCCAACGATTCGATCCACGTACCGACCGTGGCCGGGGGCACGATGCTGATCGTGTACCTCTTGCCCAAGGGGGAGATGGACTTCCTCGAGTAGCCCGGCGTAGGATTCGTTGCGGGGGGAGAGCACGACGTGCCCAGACCCGTTTCCAATCCCCCCAATCCCTGGGAGTCCACCCACGTCGAGTGGCTGGAGGATCCGCCCCAGGCGCGCCTGGAGGTCTTCGAGGAGCAGGCCAAGAGCATGCTCTCGGAGAATCACAGCCCCGACGTTCCCTTTCGCTGGGGTGTGAACCCCTACCGCGGCTGCCAGCACGCCTGCGCCTACTGCTACGCGCGCCCGAGTCACCAGTGGCTGTCCTTCGGGGCCGGGACGGATTTCGATCGCAAGATCGTGGTCAAGAAGAACGCACACGAGTGCCTGCGCCGCCAGCTCACGCGCCGCGGATGGAAGCGCGAGGTCCTGGCCTTCTCCGGCATCACCGACTGCTACCAACCGCTCGAGGCCTGCTACCGACTGACCCAGCGCTGCCTGCGGGTCTGCCTGGACACCCGCACCCCCGTCGCCGTCATCACCAAGGCCGCCCTGGTTCAGCGGGACCGTGAGCTCCTGGCCGAGATCCACCGGCGCGCGGGGGCCGTGGTCCACGTCAGCATCCCGTTCCTGGATGCGGAGCTGGCCCGCAAGATCGAACCCGGAGTCTCGTCCCCCGCCCGTCGCTTCGAGACCCTGGCACGACTCTCGGAAGCTGGAGTTCCCACCGGGATCGCCATCGCGCCGCTCATCCCGGGCCTCAACGAGAGCGACATTCCGGGCCTGTTGTCCCGGGCCAGGGCTGCCGGGGCGACCCACGCCTTCCTGACCCTGCTGCGCTTGCCCAGGGAGGTCTTGCCCGTCTTCGTCGAGCGTCTGCAAGAGGCCGTCCCCGAGCGCGCCCAGCGGGTCCTGTCCGGGCTGCGCGACATGCGGGGTGGAAGCCTGCGGGACTCCCGTTTCGGCCACAGGATGGAGGGGCAGGGTGCTCGCTTCGAGACGGCCCGCCGCCAGTTCGAGATCCACTGCCGCCGACTCGGGTTGGCCTGGAAGGAGGTCTCCGTCCTCCGCCCCGCCCTTCCCCGGGCCCGCGGCTTGTTCGACTCCCCCTAGAATTCCGTCCTCGTTCGCCGCCGCTACACTGCCCCAGATGGCTCCTTCCGAACGCCAGAGCGTGCTCCAGATCGCCCTGCTCGAACCCTACGCAGCCCGCTCGCACCGGTCCTTCGCCCGTGGACTGGGCGCCCACTCGCGCCATCGACTGGAGACCTTGAGCCTGCCGGCCCGCGCCTGGAAGTGGCGCATGCGCACCGCCGCGATCCACTACGCGCGCGAGCTCACCCGGCGGCCGCCGTTCGACGTTGTCCTCGTGTCGGACTACGTCAACCTGGCCGAGCTGCTCGCCCTGCTTCCCTCGTCCCATCGTCGCCCCGCGTTCCTCGGCTACTTCCACGAGAACCAGCTGACCTACCCTCTCCAGGAAGGGGAGGCACGCGACCACCACTTCGCCCTGACCCACCTCTACTCGCTCCTGTCGGCCGAGTTCTCGTGGTTCAACTCCTGCTACCACCGCGACACTTTCCTGGAGGCCCTGGCCAACCTCCTGACCCACGTGCCGGACGTGGAGGTACGCGCGAGCCTGGAGGACGTGCGCCGCCGTTCCGCCGTTCTGCCCCTGGGCACCGACGTGCGCAAGGGAAGGCTTCGCCAGAGCGAGGTCCCGACCATCCTCTGGAACCACCGCTGGGAGTACGACAAGGATCCGGGCACCTTCGTACGCACCCTGGAAGAGCTCGCCCCGGTGGAGGACTTTCGCGTGCTCCTGCTCGGGGAACGCTTCCGCGAGATTCCCCCCGAGCTCGATCGACTCAGGCAGAAGCTCGGGGACCGCGTCGAGACCAACGCCTTCGTGGAGGACGAGGCCGCCTACCGCGCGCTCCTGGCTCGGGCCCACATCACCGTATCCACGGCGCGCCACGAGTTCTTCGGCCTGGGCACGCTGGAAGCCCTGCGCTCGGGAGCCCTCCCGGTCTTGCCCGCGGACCTGGCCTACCCTGAGCTCCTGCCCGACGACGAGGCCTTGAGGCGCTCCTACCTCTACCCCCGCAAAGAAGGCCCCGCGGCCTGCCTCCGACGCGCGCTGGCCCAGGTCCGCGGCCACGGCGATCTCGTGGCCAGGCAGCGCATCCTCGACGGCACGGACGCGTTCACCTGGGATGAGGTCGCCGCGCGCTTCGACGCCGCCTTCGAGGCGTTCGCCGAACGCTCCAGGCGAACGCCCGGTGCCCGAAGGGAGGAAGTTTCTTGAAGAGCACGACCCAGCCTGCGGTGCGCCTGGTCACCTACAACATCCACAAGGGCATCGGCGGCGTGGATCGCAAGTACCGCCCCGAGCGCATCGTCGAGGTCCTGGCCCCCTGCCGAGCCGACTTCATCTTCCTCCAGGAAGTCGACGACGGAGTTCCGCGCTCCCGCGCTCATCGCCAGGTCGAGCTGTTCTCCGAGGCCCTGGACATGCCCCACCATGCCTGGGGCCCCAACGTCCGCCTGCGCAAGGGATGCTACGGGAACGCGATCCTGAGTCGTCATCCGTTCGATCACAGCGAGAACATCGACCTGACCATTCGACCGAAGAAGGCCCGCGGAGCCCTGCACGCGCGACTGAACCTGCCCCTGGAGGACGGAGAGCACCGTCGTCTGTGGCTCTTCAATGCGCACCTGGGCCTGAGCGGACAGGAACGGCGGGCTCAGCTGCGGCATCTGTTGACCTGGCTGCGCCACCACCGTGTCTCCCGGGACACGGGCGTGGTCCTGGGGGGAGACCTCAACGACGTCTTCGGGCGGCTCGGCCCCGTGGTGCTCCAGCCGGAGGGATTCCGCGGAGTCGCGCGACCTGCGGCCACCTTCCCGGCCGCGCGCCCCCTTCGGGCGCTGGACCGTGTCTTCGTGCGCGGGCCCCTGGCCCTTCATCGCTGCTACCCCAGTCGCCTGGAGCTCGCTCGTCAGGCGTCGGACCACCTGCCGCTGATCTCCATCCTGCGGCTGACCTAGTCGAGGGAGGCGGGTGAATCCTGGTGTGGGTTCATCCATCCCCCGCCACTAGGCGGACGGCCTGCGACGGAGGCGCGCAACGAGCAGCGAGGTCAGGACCGCCGCCCCGAAGAGCCAGAGCCCCGGGCGCGGATCGATCACGACCAGGCCTCCCAGTTTTCGGAACACGACGAAGAAGGCCAGGGCGAACACATCCGCCATCAACCACGGCTCCAGAGCATGGGTCAAGGCCTGAGCCCGCCCCACCGCTCCCCGACGGCCGGCTCCCCAGGCAACGAGAACGGCCAGGAGCCAGAGAACGGGCGTCAGGATCACGAAGGCGACTACCACGAGAGCCAGCAGGATCTCGCCCTCGATCAACAACTCCCCGACGCCCCCGAGGATCGAGTAGTCCCGATCCCAGAAGACCCACTTCTCGACCTTCATGAGCGGCAGGTAGAGCCCACCCCCCAGGAGCACCAGGGCCACCGCACCCACGACGGGGACGATGGGCGACGATGCTCCGGTCTCCTTCTCTTCCGAGGGAGCCTCGCACAGGGCACGAATCGAAAGATGGGTGGTCACCATGGAAAGAAGGATCGCGGCCGCGAACACGTAGATGCCGGGCCGCGCCGAAGCTCCTGACGGGAGTCCCAGATTGAGGGTCCCGACCAGGAGGACGACGACGAAGACGTCGAGCATCGACCACCTGCCGAGGGCCTCGAGCTGCCGCAGGAGGCGATCGGTAGCCCGGTTCGTCATGTCGCGCCCCCACACGAGGACCAGGGCGACAAGCTTGGCGACCGGGAACAGGATCGAGAAGACCAGGATGAGCAGGGCCAGCCCGGGATGCCCGTGGCGGGCGAGATCGACGATCCCTCCGACCACGGAGTAGGTGTCCTCGTAGACGCCCAGCTGCTTCGTATCGATCACGGGCAAGAAGAGCCCGATGACCAGGAGACCGAAGGTGATGGCGATCAGGGCCGGCGCCAGGGGCCGGCTGTAGATTTCGCCCCTCAGGGTTCCACGCGCAGGGAGTGCAGGACCGTGCCGTCGTGTCCGGAGAAGACCTGGGCATGGACCGCGGCGTGGGGCCCGGACCCGACGACGACGTCGCCGAAGCCATCCTGGTTGACGTCCCCCGCGGAAGAAACGGAAACGCCGAAGCAGTCGTCTTTCTCGGAGCCTTCGAGCGAGAAGAGCACGTCGCCCCCGTTGCCCGAGACCACGATCGCCCGACCGGGACGTGCCATGGGCTCACGCACCTTCTGGAAGCGCTCCCCCAGGGGCAGACCGTCGGCTCCGAAGAGCCAGGGAAAGCCCGGGTCTCCGATGATCATGTCCGCGAAGCCGTCGCCGTTCACGTCGCCGGCGCCATCGACCGCTCCACCGAAGCACCATCCATCTTCGCCGGCCGCATCCCCGTCGAACTGGAAGATCTTGTCTCCACTCTTCGAGTCGACCACCCAGACGCATTCCTTCTCGGCCCAGGGCATGCCGACGATGACGTTGCTCATGCCGCTCTGGTTCACGTCCCCCGCCGTGCGCACGACCCATCCGAAACGGCCGCCCTCTTCCTCGGGACGCAGGGTGGCGATTTCACTCCCCTTGCGTCCCGAGAAGACCCGTGCGTAGTTGCCGCCCCAGGCTCCGACGACCACATCGGAGGAACCGTCTCCCAGGGTGCTTCCGGCGGAATCGACCGAGAAACCGAACAGGTCCCCGTGCTCGTCGCCGAAGAACTCGTGGATGGCCTTGCCCTTCTTCCCGTCGAAGACTCGCGCCCGGCCGACCACGTCCTCCTTCTTCTTGCGCTTGGCGTAGGGCGCCCCGACGATGAAGTCCTGGGCGGCGTTCTGGTCGACGTCGCCGGCCGTGTTCACCGACCAGCCGAAGCGCTCGCCCTCCTCGTCCCCGCCGATCTCGTGCATCAGCTTGCCGGTGCGCCCGGAGTACACGTAGACCACGCCGGTACGCTTCTTCTTGTAGACGCCCAGCGGAGCGCCCACGATGAAGTCCGCGGCCCCGTCCGCATCCGCGTCCCCGGCACCGGCCGCCGAGAGTCCGAAGAGAGCCCCCTCTTCCTCGCCGCGAACGGTGTAGAGCACGCTGCCGTCCTTGCCGGAAAAGACCGTCGCGCTGCCGAACTTCTCGTCGGCCGTGTCCCACCAGGCCCCGACGATGATGTCGGTGAAGCCATCGAGGTTCACGTCTCCGGCGGAATTGACGCAGGCTCCGTTTTGACTCGGATCGAGCCCGGGGGCCTGGGCCGAAAGAACGGGGAATCCCGTTCCGGCGAGGACGAAGAGCAGGGTTGAATACTTGGCGAATCCCATGGGGGTGCCTCCTGGGTTGAGGAAGGGACCCCCAACCTCGCATTCGGCTTCTTGGGGCGCAAGCCCGGGACAAGCCGAGTCAGGACTCCGCTCCCTACCTTCCCAGCCGATGCCCCTCCCCCTTCCGAACGCCGCCACCCGACCCGAGGCCCCCTCGGATCGCTTGATCCACACCCTGATGGCGCTGCTTTGCCTGATCTGGGGCAGCACCTACCTCGTCATCCGCCAGGGTCTGGGGGATCTGCCCCCCTTCAAGGCGGCGGGCTACCGCTTTTTTTGCGCCTTCCTGATGTTCTCGGTGCTGGCTCCGTTGCTCTCGAAGCGCGAGGGCGGAGAGACCCCACGGGGCGGACTGGTCCTCGGCATGGGTCTTTTGACAACC
>JAUIEE010000391.1 GCA_030428965.1 bacterium
CGGAGCGATTCGATTGGCCCCGTGACTTCAACCTCGTGACCGTGGTTGGCTCTTTGCGGTTCATTCACCTGCTCCTCGCTTGGCCCGTAGCCTACTGGGCTCTGGCCATGGATGCGGCAAAGGTCGCAAAGCTGGTCGAAGACCATCCAGACATGTATCTGGCCCGTCGCATTCGAGGCGAGCACCTCTCCGCGAGCAAGAGGCTGAATCAGGACAGCTCGATCGGTGCCCGTAGCAGGAATAGGGCCAAGGTGCGTCGGACCAAGGAACGCAGGCCCATGATCCTCCTGGCAGGTGCGGCCGTCCTCGCAGTTCTAGGATTCCTCGTGGGGCGGTTCGGAGCTGGAGCGGACGAGAGTTCGACCGTCTCGGCTGCGGATCTCTTGGTCCAGGCCGGATCACCCGAGGACGTCGTTGAGCGTTTTCGGGAGGCTTGGAACGCCGGTGACGTCGAGGCCATGGTTGCTGAGACCAAGTTCTCGCTGAGGGACAATATGGAGCGGTCGTTCCTGTCCTTGCCGAGAAGGCGGCTGGGAAGGGCGCTATCCGCCTCTGGGGGCTGCACGTTGGGGCGATCCGGAAGGCAGCTCCCTGCGGGTTTACTACTCGAGCGGAGTGGGGGAGTTCCCGGTGCGGTTTTGCGTGGAGCATGGACGTTGGGTCGTGCGAACTGTCACCACCAGCGCGCTCGAAGACTGGCGCCCCGAGTAGTTCGCTTGAGCTTAGTCGCCCAGGACGAACTCGAGGCTCTCCGGCAGGCCCTCGCTGCGCATCAGCTTCTCGAGCTCGCGGTTGGTAGCGAGGGCCTGTCGCTGCAGGTGGCCTTCCTCGACCAGCATGGCCACGTTGGCGGCGATGCGGTCCAGGAACAGGTCCCGTTCGTCGTGCTCCTCGCGCAGGACGCTGCGGCCCAGGACGGCGTAGGTTTCGATCTCCTCGATGCCGGGGTCGTTCTGCAGCAGGATCTCGGCCACTTCGAGGGCGTCCAGGGGATGGCCGAGCTTCTCGAGCACGGTGCTGAGCTGGAAGCCCATGCGCCAGCGGATGCGGACGGCGGTGCGGTCGTTGGGGGTCAGGGCCAGGACGGCGTCGGCCTCCTCGATGGCGGTTTCGAAGGTGCTGGCGGCCGCCTCCAGGTCGCCGCGCATCTGGCGCATGGAGCCCGCGTTCAAGAGAGCCGTGGCGTAGGAGCGCCTGAGGTCGGAGTCCTTGGGGGAGAGGGGGACGGTGCGACCGAAGATGTCGAGGGCCCGTTCCAGGAGGGAGAGGCCCTTGGCGCTGTCGCCGCCCAGGGTCTCGAAGGAGCCCAGGTTGACCAGGGTGTGGGCCAGATCCGAACCGAAGATGGGGACGTCGGGAAAGTCGCGGAAGAGCTCTTCCTGAATCTGTTGGGCTTCGAGGGAGGCGGCCAGGCCGGCCTCGTGGTCCCCGTTGCCGTTGTGCAGGAAGGAGAGGTTGATCAGGGACCGTCCCAGTCGAAAGCGAGCTTCGGTGAGCTCGGAATCCTGCTCGGCGAGGGCGCGGTAGATCGACACCGCGGACTGGGTCTGCTCGATGAGGGGTCCGAGGCGCTCGAGATCGGGCTCGCCGCCGGGTGGGAGCGCCTCGCGGCCTGCGATGCGGGCCGAGTTCTCTAGGGCGCGAGCCAGGTCGTACTGCTGCCGCATTCCCTCGGGGCCTTGCAGGTGCAGGTCCTCCAGGTAGTCGACCGCCGTCTCGAAGGCCTCGTAGCCTCCGTCCAGGTCTCCGTCGCGTTCGCGTACCAGCCCGAGCTCACTCCAGGCCGAGGCGAGCAGCTTCGAGCGCAGGTCTTCGGATTCGGGGGACAGGCTGCGCTCGATTCCCTCCAGCCCCTCGATCGAGTCCTTTAGGCGCGCGGCGGCCTCGGTGAGCCGGTTGTCGAGGCGTAGTACGAGGGCCTGGCGCACGTCGATCTCGCCGCGCAGGAGAATCGCCTCGAGGTTCGAGGGGTCTTCGGCCAAGAGCTCGCCCAGCAGGGAGTGGGCCCGATCGAGGGCCGCGTTCGCCTGCTCCAGGTCGCCCAGTCGGCCGTGCAGGTGTCCCGACTCCAGAGCCACGCGAGCCACCTCGAAGCGCAGGCCACCGTCCTGGTCCGCTCGCTCCAGGAACCAGCCGTAGAGGTCCAGGGCATCGGAGACGAGCTCGCGACGGATACCGTCCATGCGGGGCTCGCCGGCCAGGCGATGTTCTCCGACCCGAAGGAGCATGCGGTCCACCGATTCCAGGGCCTTGTCGAAGCTGGTGCGGGCCAGCTCGAGGGCGTGCTCGAGCTCGGTGTTCTGGTCGGCCAGACGCTGGTTGGTCTCCTGGAGCTCGAAGTTCGCGCTCTCGATCTCCCGGTTCTTGTCCTCGAGCAAACGGCCGTTCTGGACTTCCCGCACCAAGAGCAGGCTGGGGCCGATGACCAGGGCCGCGGCGATCGCCGCCCGCGCCGGGTGGCGCTGAACCCAGCGGCGCGCCCGCAGCAAGGCACCCGGAGGCCGCGCCTCGATCGGCCGATGTTCGAGCACGTTGGCGAGATCGCGGGCCATGGCGCCCGCATGGGCGTAGCGTCGGTCGGGGTCCCGATCGAGGGCCACCTGGACGATCGTGGCCAGCTCCCAGGGGATGCTAGGCAAGAGGCGCGTGACGGGGGTGTAGTCCCCGGCCAGGATGCGTCGCAAGAGATCGGTCTGGGACTTGCCCTGGAAGGGCAGCTCCAAGGTCAGGAGCTCGTAGAGGGTGGCGCCCAGGGAGTACACGTCCTGGCGCGCGTCCTGCTCCTCGACGGTCGCGTCCAGCAGCTCGGGAGCCATGTAGGCCAGGGAACCGACGGCCGAACCGGTCTTGGTGATGCGTTCGTCCCCGACGCTTACGGACAGGCCGAAGTCGAGCAGCAACACGCGTCCGCCGCGGGTCACCATGATGTTGGACGACTTGACGTCGCGGTGCACGACACCGCGCCGACGGGCGTGCTCGAGGGCTTCGGCGACCTCGCGTACGATGCGCGTGCAGACCGTGTGCCAGGATCCCTGGAAGAGCCGGGAGCTGGAGCTCGCCTGGGGGGGCTGGCCGGGTTCGGAGAGCAGCGCGGCCAGATCCGCGCCGGTCAGGTCCTGGGCACGCCGACCCTGCAGGGCCTCGAGCACCTGGGCCAGGGAAAGGCCCTGCACGTGTTCCATCGCGAAGTAGGGCACGTCGCCTTCCTCCCCGACGGAATACACCGGCACGATGCCCGGATGCTGCAGGCGCGCGACCGTTTCCACCTCGCGCTGGAAGCGTTCCCGCGCGCCCCCGAACAGGAGCTGGTCGGGGCGCACCACCTTGAGGGCGACCTCGCGTCCCAGGGAGACCTGCTCCGCGAGCCAGACCACGCCCATGCCGCCGCCCCCGATCGGGCGGATCAGGCGGTAGTCGCCGAGCCGTCGCGGAAGATCCCTTTCCTGCTGCCGATCCTCGCTGCCCAGCCCGGATTCGGCCAGGAGGCCCAATCGCCGGCGAATGTCCCCGGCTTCCTGGGGATGCTCCTCCAGGAAGGCCTCGAGGGCCGGTTGGCCCCCCTCCTCGAGCACGTCCAGGGCCTGGGCCACGAGCTCGACCAGAGGGTCGTCCCCGGACGGGGGGAGCGGGGTGGCGGCAGGATCGGCGGTTGAGCTCATGGGGAGTCGAGGTCGGCGGACCCCGCTGGGCTGTGCGATGTCATAATGGTCTCATCCGTTGCTGGGAAACGGGCGTTTTTCATCATGGTGCCGGGCGACGACTCCAAGATCCTGCACGAGCGAGCCGCAGCGGGCGACGAAGCGGCCATGGCCCTGCTCATGGATCGTCATCTCCCCAGCCTGCGTGCTTTCGTGCGGGCACGCCTCGGGCCGGAGCTGCGGGCCCAGGAATCGGCCTCCGACCTCGTCCAGTCGACCTGTCGCGAGGTCCTGGTCGCCAAGGAGCGCTTTCAGCACCCGAGCCCGGGGGCCTTTCGAGCCTGGCTGTTCACCACCGCCGCCCGCAAGGTGAGCGAGCGGCTCAAGCGCTTGCGCGCCCTCAAGCGCGACGCCGGGCCGGCGCTCTCGATCGGGGGAGACTCCCAGACGATGGAGTCACGCCTCCTGGGGGTCTACAACCGCTTCTCGAGTCCCAGTCACCAGGCTCAGGTGGCGGACGAGATCGCACGGGTCGAAGGCGCGCTGGACCACTTGACCGAGGAACAGCGCGAGGTCGTCCTCCTGGCCCACGTCGTGGAGCTCTCGAGGGCCGAGATCGCCGAACGTCTCGGCAAGAGCGAGGTCGCGGTCCGCTCGATCCTGCACCGGGCCCTGGCCCAGGTGGCCTCGACCCTCGACCGCTAGGGCGCGGCCCCAGGTTTTTCGGGTTTGGCCGCAACGCCCGTGAGCGAGCGGCCATCGCTGTCCCTGGGCAGGCCGCCTTGGATCGAAGGGATCCGTACGGGCTCCTCTTCGCACTCCGATCGGCCTCGACCCTTCCGAACGCATTCCCGCAGAAGTGAACGAGTGAACGCGTGACCCACTTCTCTGGGAACAGTGGACGGCCCGTCTCCGGTGTAGGGGGACGGGCCGTCGTTTCGGACTCCGCTCAGCGTCGCTCGATCTGCTTCAGCCAGGCGTCCGCCTGGGCGGACACGATCGTGCCCCTGTACTCGTGGCGCAGCCCCTCGAGCTGGGTCACGAGGCGATCGGCCTCCTGGGGGCTGCGGGCGTTGCCCAGGTCCCGTACGACCTTGCCGACCTCCTCTTGACCGCGGATGACCTTCTGGATCTTCGGATCCCGGCGCATGCGATCGACCAGGCTCTTGACGGTCAGCGCCTCCCGCAGGCCGGTGAGCTCCTTGACGGTCACCTCGCCCAGCCGCGCCGCGCGCCGCCTCATCGCGCCGCCCGGGTGATGATCGCACGCATCCACCGCCACCCGGCGAGGTCGAGGCCGACGCCGACGCCGACGAGCGCGACGCC
>JAUIEE010000392.1 GCA_030428965.1 bacterium
GGGCCGTCCAGCCCTGTGACGAACTTCCGCTAGTCCAGGTGAGCCTGGTCGGAATCGCCCATTTCGACCCCGCCAGCCGGGAAATACTCGCTCCAGCGGGACTCCACGAGCTCCCGGGTCCGGGCGTCGGCGAAGAGTTCCTCGGGGTAGCCGGCCTTCATGCGGGCGTCGATGGCCAGGGGAGGGACGAAGGCCACGTGGTTGTGCAAGAGCTGGGTCCCGGCCGCCTGGATGTCGCCGGCCGGGTCGAAGCGCGTGAAGGTGGTCCACAGGAAGTTGAAGTCGCTACGGGCGGCCCGCCCGGCGTCATCGGTCACGACCAGGAGCGGCCAGTGGCCGAAGGCGCTCCAGGCGGCCACCCGGGCGGCGAGCCCGGGCTCGCGATCGTGGGGGGGACCCTGGAGCACGAGGCATCCCGGGGCGTAGACCCGCACGTCCTCGATCCCTTCGGGGAGCGGACCCTCGAAGGCCTCGGGCAGCTTGCGGACCGGGTCTCCCAGGCCCAGGAGAACGCCCTTGCTGCCCTCGTTGATGCGCGGACCGGCGTAGTCCAGCGAGTCCATGGAGAGGTTCGAGAACAGGAACAGGTCGGTGCGGAAGTCGGCCCGTTCGAGGACGTGGACCAGGGTGGTGCGGAAGTCGCGCAGGTCGATCGGGGCGTCGGTCGCCAGCAGGAACTTGGTCAGGGAGAGCTGGCCCTCGCCAAGAATGCGGAAGGCGCTGGCCATGGCCTCGCGCTTGTAGCGCTCGTGCACCACGGCGGCGGCCAGGGAGTGGTAGCCGGTTTCGCCATAGCTCCACAGGTCGCGCACCCCGGGCATGGCCAGGGAGATCAGGGGGCTCAGGAGCTCCTGCAGGTAGTCCCCGATGTAGAAGTCCTCCTGGCGCGGCTTGCCGACGACCGTGGCGGGGAAGACCGCGTCCTTGCGGTGCAGCAGGGCGTCGCAGCGGAACAGCGGATAGTCGTGGACCTCCGAGTAGTAGCCGTAGTGGTCTCCGAAAGGTCCCTCCGGCCGCATGGCCCGGGGCTCGACGCGGCCGACCAGCGCGAACTCCGCTTGGCCGACGACGGGCAGAGGCCCGGCCGGGTTCTTGGCCAGCTCCAGGCGCTGTCCCTGGACCAAGCTCGCCAGCAGGACTTCCGGCACGTTCTCCGGGAGCGGTGCGATCGCGGCCAGGATGAGCGCCGGCGGACCGCCGAGGTGGATGTTCACGGGCAGAGCCCGGTCGGAATCCCAGGCGCGCGCCAGGTGAAAGCCGCCGCCCTTGCCGATCTGCATGTGCAGGCCCGTCGTCTCCTCGTCGAAGAGCTGCACCCGGTACATCCCCAGGTTCGAGACACTCGTATCGGGGTCCTCGGTGTAGACCAGGGGCAGGGTCAAGAAGCGCCCGCCGTCCCGGGGCCAGCTATGGGTGGCGGGCAGCCGTCCCAAACGGGCGGGGCGGTCGACGATGGCCGTGACCGGCGCGCGCGACCTGCGCTTGAGACCGACGCGCGCCAGGTCGCGCAGGACGCCGCGCTTCTCCCACAGGCGCCGCGGGCTCGGGGGCACCAGTTCGTGCGGCAGGCGGGCGATCTCGCCGATGAGTTCCTCGGGGCGATCGCCGAAGGCGAGACGCACCCTGCGTGCGGTGCCGAACAGGTTGGTGACGAGGGGAAAGTCGGCTCCCTTGGGGCGTCGGAACAAGAGGGCCGGACCGCCGGCGGCGATGACGCGGCGATGGATCTCGGGCGCTTCGAGGACCGGGTCGACCTCGGCCTCGACGTCCAGGACCTCACCCTCGCGACGCAGGGTGCCGATCCAATCCTGGAGGTTCGTGGCCGGTCGATTCATGGGAGGCGTTTCCGGCGCGCATGGTAGTGGCCCCAGGGCCGGCATCGATCGCCCATCGGGGCGAAACCTCGACAGTTCCGGGTGGTTGAGGGAGCATGGAGCCGAAGTCTTCGACATGAGCACTTTCTTCCGACGCCGCCACCTTGCTTGGGTTCTCATCGCCCTGGCCCTTCCGGTCCAGGCAGCTCCGTCGGAGCGGATCGTCTGGAATGTCGAGACGGCCGAGCACCTGATCAACCGGGCCGGTTTCGGGGCCCGCCCGGCCGAGATCCAGGAAGCCGTCGCCCTGGGGCGACCGGAGTTCGTCGAGCAGCTCCTGGCCGGAGAGCGCTTCGTGGAAGAACCCTTCTACGCGCGCCTGCGAACGAAGCGCTACCTGGGCAACGTCGGCTCCGACGAGATGAGCGAGGAGGAGAAGCTCGCCCTGCGGCGCAAGATGCGCGAGGCGGACAACGAGCAGCTCGACGACTTCGTCCAGTGGTGGCTCGAGCGCATGCTCGCCGGTCGCGATCCGCTGCGCGAGCGCATGACCCTCTTCTGGCACGGGTTCTTCACCAGCTCCCACCTGGACGTGCGCAACTCGCACGAGATGATCCTGCAGAACCAGTTTCTGCGGAAGAACGCCCTGGGAGACTTCGGGGTCCTCTTGCACGGCATCGCCCGGGACCCGGCCATGCTCGAGTACCTGGACAACGGGACGAACAAGAAGGGCAGCCCCAACGAGAACTTCGCCCGGGAGCTCCTGGAGCTGTTCACCCTGGGCGAGGGCAACTACACCGAGCAGGACGTCAAGGAAGCGACGCGTGCCTTCACCGGCTGGACCGACAGCAACGGGCGTTTCCGCTTCCGGCGTGGGCAGCACGACCGCGGCAAGAAGAAGTTCCTGGGCGTGAAGGGGCGCCTGAACGGGGACGACGTGATCGACATCCTTCTGGCCCAGGAGAGCTGTGCGCGACACCTGGCCGGGCGCCTCTTGGTCTACTTCGAGGGGCAGGAGCCCAAGGAAGGGCGGCTCGAGGACTACGCCGCGTTCCTGCTGGAAACGGACTACGACCTGACGGGCTTCCTGCGCAAGCTGTTCTCCGACCCGGCCTTCTTCCGCCCCGACGCGCGCGGGACGCGCATCGCCAGTCCGGTGGACTACCTCGTGGGGACCTCCCGCAGGCTCGGCATCGAACCGCCCACCGCGTTCCTGATGGCCGCCGCGGCCACGCTGGGGGAGAAGCTGTTCTTTCCCCCCAACGTGAAGGGTTGGGAAGGCGGCCGCACCTGGATCACGACCTCGAGCCTGATGCAGCGTGGCAGCTACGCGGGGCTCTTGCTCGGTCGCTACCGAGCCTCCGACCTGATCGATTACGACCCGACCACCGACCCCATGCTGGCCATGGGGGAAGGCGAGAGCGGGGCGGGCGCGATGATGGACGCACGCGGCATGGTGGACATGCGCCAGGTGAAGCAGCTGAGTCGCATGAAGTGGCGGCCCCGCATTCGGCTGGTCGGTCTGGTCGCCCAGGACGGAGCCGAGACCGATGGGGAGATCGTCGAGCTGCTCTTGGATCAGCTCTTGGCGGTGCCGGTGGAGATCGATACCCGCCGTGGACTGATCGAGTTTCTGAGCGAGGAGCGCGCGGCCCTGGGGCTCGAAGCGCAGGGCCTGATCGAACAGCCCTTCCAGGCCGAGGCACTGCTACGGCGCCTGGCGCATCTCGTGCTCAGCTTGCCGGAGGCTCAGCTCCATTGAAGCTGCGCGGGGCAATCGACCGGCGCGAGGTGCTGCGCGGCCTGGGTGGCGTGCTCGGTCTGTCGGGGGCGAGTCTCGCCCTGCCGGCGGGCGTCAGGGTCTGGGGCAGCGCGAAGGAGGCTCCCGGGCGCACCTTGATCCTCTTGCAGCTGAGCGGTGGCAACGACGGGCTCTCGACGGTGGTTCCGCACGGGGACGACGCCTACTTCGAGGCGCGCCAGGCGACGCGCATCGAGTCCCAGGAGGTGCTGCGACTCGACGAGTACCGCGGTCTTCATCCCGAGCTCATCGGGTTGCATGAGCTCTTCGGCGCCGGCAAGCTCGCCCTGGTGGAGGGGGTGGGTTATCCCGAGCCCAATCGCTCCCACTTCAAGGCGCTCGACATCTGGCACGCCGCCAGCCGGCAGGGACGCCGCGCTGGAATCGGGTGGGTCGGTCGTCTCATGCAGGCCCTGAACGGGGACCGCTTCGATCCTCACCATGTCGTGCACGTCGGGGAGAAGCTGCCCTACTCCCTGTTCTCGAACGAACACCCGCCGATCGCCTTCGCCCTGCCGCGCGCCTACCGCTGGGCCGAGAACGAGGCGGACGTCGAAGAGGCCCTCGAATCCTCGCCCGCGTCGGAGGAAGGCAACCTGTCGTTCCTGCGGGACGTGGCGCGGGATGCGCTGCAGTCCTCCCGGGCGATTCGCAGCGCCGTGGCCCGCTACGAGAGCCGCGCGGAGTATCCCAAGGAGCGCCTGGCCGAGAGGCTGCGCGTGGCGGCGGCCCTGGTGAACTCCGGTATCGGAGCCCAGGTGATCTCGGTCGAGTTCGACGGCTTCGACACCCACAACGAGCAGCGCCGGGGACACGATCGCTTGATGCGCATCCTGGACGGGTCCTTGAGCGCCTTCCTCGCGGACCTCGAAGAGACCCAGGCCGGGCGCAAGGCCGTGTGCCTGGTCTTCTCGGAGTTCGGGCGGCGCGTGAAGGAGAACGGATCGCGCGGCACCGATCACGGAGCGGCGGCCCCTGTTTTCGTGGCGGGTGCCGAAGTGAAGGGCGGGCTGCACGGAGCTCATCCCTCGCTGACCGAGCTCCACCGGGGCGACCTGGCCTTCACGACCGACTTCCGCCGGGTCTACGCCACCTTGATCGAGGGCTGCTTCGCGGTGCCCGGTGCGGAGGTGCTGGGCAAGAGCTACCCGACGCTGCCCCTGCTTTGAGCCACAGCGAAGGACCGTTCAGTTCAGGTGCACCATCGCGTGCAGACGCATGATGGCGGCCCGGTCGAATTCGAGCTCCAGGGCCGGGTAGGCCTCGGTGAACCCGGCCCAGCGGTGATCGGACCAACGATCGGAGTCGATCGTGAGTCCGTCCTCCGGCGGGTAGGTGCGAAACC
>JAUIEE010000393.1 GCA_030428965.1 bacterium
GAGAGATCATCGGCGCCAACAACACGGCCGGCATCGCGTTCGAGGACGTTGCCGCCGTCGAGGAGAACCTGCGTGCCCTGGCCTTCCGGGAGGAGATCCGCGGGGCCTACGTCTACACCGAAGACGGGGGGTTGTTCGCTTCGTACCGCAGGGCTGCGGACACGGGGGCCCAGCCCCCGCAGCTGCGCCCGGACGGACACTACTACGTCGAGGACGACCTGCTCGTCTATCAGGACATCCTGCTCGAAGACGACGTGATCGGCAGCGCCTGCATCCAGCTGGACATGGCCTTCATACGGGGGCGTGAGGCACTCCTGGCGCGCATCATGGCGGTCTTCTTCCTGGTCTCGTGCGGGATTGCCTCCTTGCTGTCCTACGGCCTGCAACGCTTCTTCTCGGGGCCCATTTTGCACCTGACCCGAACGGTCAAGCGCGTGGCGCGCGGCGGCGACTACTCGGTGAGGGCGCGCAAGCGCGGGGACGACGAGCTCGGTACCCTCACCAACGCCTTCAACCACATGCTCGAGCAGATCGAGCAGCGGGACGTCGAGCTGGAGCTGCACCGCAATCACCTGGAGGATCAGGTGCGCCTGCGGACCAGGGAGCTCACCGAGGCGATGGAGCAGACGCGCAAGGCGACCGCCTCCAAGTCGGAGTTCCTCGCCAAGATGAGCCACGAGATCCGCACTCCGATGAACGGGGTGCTGGGCATGACCGAGCTGTTGCTCGATACCGATCTCGACTCCGTTCAGGAGGACTACGCCTGCATCGTCAAGGGATCGGCCGAGTCCCTGCTGGCCATCATCAACGACATCCTCGACTTCTCGAAGATCGAGGCCGGAAAGGTCCAGCTGGAGCAGACGACCTTCGACCCGGCCCTGGTGGCCGAGGAGGTCGCCATGCTGCTCGGGCCCGAGATCCAGAAGAAGGGTCTCGATCTCGTGACCCTGGTGTCGGCCGACGTGCCGGCGACCATGGTGGGAGATCCGGCTCGCCTGCGGCAGGTGATCCTGAACCTGGTCGGCAATGCGATCAAGTTCACCCACGAAGGAGTGGTCGAGGTGCGCCTGAAGAGGGTCGGCGACGAATCCTCGAGGATGCAGATCAGCATTCGAGACTCGGGCATCGGTATCGCCTCGGACAACCTGGAGCACCTGTTCGAGTCCTTCGCCCAGGCCGACTCCTCCACGACGCGCAAGTACGGGGGCACGGGACTGGGACTCTCGATCTCCAAGCAGCTGGTCGAGCTGATGGGCGGAGAGATCGGCGTGGAGAGTGGGCTCGGTGTGGGGTCGACCTTCTGGTTCCGCATTCCCCTGGGCGAAGGCGCTTGCGACGAGAGGCGCGGCATCGAGCTGGCCCGTTCGTCGCCGCCCCGGGTGGTCATCTGGCACCCCCGAACGGCGGTGGCCCGCAACCTGGGCGAGCAGCTGGCGAGCTGGGGGCTGAAGGAACAGCAGCTGACGGCTCTGGAGGACCTGGACGGTCTCTTGCGCCGGGCCTACGCCGAGGGGAGACCCTTCGACCTCGTGGTCCTGGGGCGTGAGGAGCCCTGGCCCTGTCATCCCCTTTCGCCGCCCCAGCTGCTCGTGGGCAAGCCCAGCGGCGGGAAGGGCGAGGACTACCCTGGAGCGGTCTGGCGGGTGGGGGAGCCGCTCCTGCCGTCCAAGCTCCACGGTGCCGTTCGAGCCGCACTGCAAGGGGAGTCGATGAACGCATCGCCGACACCCGAAACCCGGGCGCCGCTGGTAACGCGTCTGTCGCCGCCTCCGGGGTTCCGAGTCCTCCTGGCGGAGGACAACCGCGTGAACCAGGTCGTGGCGACCAAGGTCCTCAAGAAGGCCGGACTGGAGTGCGACGTGGTGGAGAACGGAGCTCTGGCGGTGGAAGCGGCCAAGAGTGGGACCTACGGCGTGGTCCTGATGGATTGCCAGATGCCCGTCATGGGCGGGCTCGAAGCTACCCGCGAGATCCGAGCCTGGGAGCAGGGGCAGGACGGCCTCTCGAGGCTGCCGATCGTGGCCTTGACGGCCAACGCTCTCGAGGAGGAGCTGCAGGCCTGCTTGGACTCCGGCATGGACGGTTGCCTGGTCAAGCCGGTCGAGTTCCAGCGCCTGGTGGACACGATCGGTGGCCTGTTCGAGGGCTGGCAGAAGCGGGCCGGTTGAGACGCCGCCAGGCCTTGGCCGGCTCGCGGCTCTGGGCCCGGTGACGCGGTAGCTTCAAGAACGAAGCGCGTCCCCACTCTTCCTGACTCTTCGATCCGTGGGGCGGGGGTGGTGCAGGGCCGCATGGACCTGTGCGCGCCCAGGCCCTAGAGTTCCCGGGCCGAGAGTTCCGGAAGCTCCGCGGGAACGTGGTCGAGCCCCTTCCTCCGGCCCTGCATGTTCGCCCCTCGCTCTCTACTTCCCCTCTTCGTGGCGATGGGCTGCGGGGCCTGTGATGCTTCCATGGAAACTCGGTCGGGCATGGTCTGGGTCCCCGGCGGTGAGTTCACGATGGGGTGGGACGGGGTCGAGGCGCGCGCGGACGAATCCCCGAGCCACCGGGTCCTCGTCGACGGCTTCTGGATCGATGCGACCGAGGTGACCAACGCCGAGTTCGCCCGTTTCGTCGAGGCCACCGGCTACGTGACGACCGCGGAACGGACTCCCGACTGGGAAGAGCTCGAGCAGCAGGTCCCGCCGGGCACGCCCAAGCCGCCGCCGGAAGCCCTGGTGCCCGGTTCGCTGGTCTTCACTCCGCCGGCGCAGGCTTTGGAGAGCGGAGAGATCTTCGAGTGGTGGAGCTGGGTGCCCGGCGCGGATTGGCGCCATCCCGAAGGTCCCGGTAGCTCCATCATCGGCAAGGAGGACTGGCCCGTGGTGCAGGTCTCTTGGTTCGATGCCTGCGCCTACGCCGAGTGGGCCGGCAAGCGCCTGCCCACGGAAGCGGAATGGGAACGGGCCGCGCGCTTCGGCCAGGACGGGCGGCGCTTCGTCTGGGGCGACGAGCTCACCCCCGCAGGGCGACACATGGCGAACTTGTGGCAGGGGAGCTTTCCTGACCAGAACGACGGCGAGGACGCCTACCTGGGGCCTGCTCCCGTGGGCAGCTTTCCCCCCAACGAGCTCGGGCTGTACGACATGGCCGGCAACGTATGGGAGTGGACCTCGGACCGTTTTCGACCGGACACCTACGCCCGCCGGGTGGCCGCGATGGCTCCGGGGTCGTGCTGCTCCAATCCTGAGGGGCCCGAGACGACCCTCGATCCTCGCAATCCCTTCGCGCCGGACTCGCGCGTGCAGAAGGGGGGCTCCTTTCTCTGTCACGGGAGCTACTGTTCCAGCTATCGTCCCAGCGCGAAGATGGCGGCAACCCCCGACAGCGCCATGGGCCACCTGGGCTTTCGCTGCGTGCAATCCGGAGACGAACCATGAAGAGACGTTGGGGCCTGCGAGCTCTCCTGGCCTGCGTGGGCCTCGCTGTGGCTTCCGTCTCGGGTACGGCCCAGGAGGCCCGACCCGAGAGCGCCCGCGTGCGTACCTGGGACGGTGAGTCCTGGAGCCTGGGACCGTCGGAGCCGGCTGCGGACACGGCGCCCAAGCGATCCTCTCTCGTGGGCCAAGGTGCCAGAGGATCCATCGCGATTCGAACCGGGCTCTGGTTGGCAAGCCCCACGGGAGACGTGCAGGCCGGCCAGTTCGCCGGGAGCCGACTGGAGGTCGACCTGGGCGACACGCTGGAGGACTTTCAGTCCGGCGGCACCCTGCGGTTGGAGGCCCATCACCGGCGGGGTTGGGGACTCCTCTTCGACTACAGCTCGGTCGACTTCGAGCGGGATCCTACCTCCCCCGGGCCCACCGTGGGCGACGGGGACCTGCGGCAACGCACCGTCGAGGCGCTGCTCGTGCGTCGCTTTCGTTCCGAGGGCGGTGCCGAGTGGGATCTCTTGGCGGGGGCCCGCTGGTGGGGCGTGGACCTGGACCTCGAGCTATCCCCCGGTGCCGTCCGACGGTCGCGCAACGTGACCTGGGTCGACCCGGTCGTCGGGCTCAGGTTCAGCTCGCGGCCCCGGGGGGAATGGGGGCTGTTCCTGCGTGGGGACGTGGGCGGCTTCGGTGTGCACTCGGACTTCTCCTGGTCGGCGTCCGCGGGAGCTCGCGTGCCCTTGGGGCGTTCGCTGACGGTCGAGTTGGCTTACCGCGCACTCGCGGTCGACTACGAGGAGAGCGGTTTCAGCTACGACACGCTCAGTCACGGACCGTCCCTCGGGCTCTCCTTCGCCCGGTGAAGTCGTGGCCGCTCCTGGGCTTCCGGTGCGCTAGGGAGGTCCCGATACCGTGAGGGCCCAGAGCCTCGAGCAGCGTCTTCGGGCCAACGTGCTCGCCATTCGCGTGATGAACTTCGCGTGGATGTTCATGTTGGTCATGCCGGTGATCGTGCCCTTCCTCGGCTCGCTGGGGCTGTCGCCCGGGGAAGTCTTCGAAGTGCAGGCCATCTTCGGGCTGGCGATCGTCCTGCTCGAGGTGCCGACGGGGTACGTGTCCGACATCATGGGGCGCCGGGGCTGCCTCATCCTGGCGGGCTTTCTGCACGGGTTGGCTTTCCTGCTCTTGACCCTGGTCAACGGCTTCTGGGGAGTCGTGGTCTTCCAGCTGGTCGCCGCGCTGTCGGTCACGCTCTATTCGGGGACCGACGTGGCTCTGCTCTACGACTCGCTCGAGGCCTTGGGCCTGCACGGGGAGAGGCGCAGGGGGCTGGGGCAGAGGCTGTTCTGGATGCAGGTCGGGGAGACCAGCGCCGCTCTGGTCGGAGGGTGGATCGCCCTCGTGTCCCTGCGCCAGGTCGCTCTCTGGAACGCCGTGGTCGGCTGGTTGCCCTTCCTGGCGGCCCTGGCTCTGGTGGAGGTGCCCAGGCCCAGGATGGGATCGCGAAAGCACCTGCAGAACTTCGGACTGATCGCG
>JAUIEE010000394.1 GCA_030428965.1 bacterium
CGAGGCCCACCCGCTGTGCCGCAATGCCCTCGAGGAGGGCTATGGCATCGCCTGGCCCCCGGCGAACCTCGAGCTGCTGCCACCGTGCGGCGCCGAGATGGCCGGAGCCCTCGAAGGTAACGCCATCGACGTGGCCTGGCTCTGCTCCACGCAGCCGATCATCGCCCGCAACGGCTGGATCGTGCTCGAGGACGACCTCGACACCCAGCCCGCGGAGAACCTCGCGCCCATCGTGCGCAACGACTTCGCGGCCCAGGTCGACGGTGGTGCCGATGCGCTCGCAGCCATCCTCGACCCCATCTCGGCCGCGGTCACGACGGAGGTCCTGACCGGCATCATGGAGCGGGGCGCCAAGGATGGCGAACTGCTCGGCATGGAGGCCGACCTCCTGTCGGAGATCCTCGAACTGGAGGAGATCCGCGTACGCGAGATCATGACTCCGCGGGTCGACGTGATCTTCCTCGACATCAACGGGGCGAAGCGTGACGAAGCCGTACGTGCCGCCCTCGAGCTGCGCCAGAGCTGGCTGCCGGTCATCGAGCGCGATCCCGACCACGTGGTCGGTCGCGTCCCCCTGCGCGACCTGTTGCGCGACGAAAGGTCGGTCCGCCAGCTCGTCATGCCGGTCAAGTTCGTGCCGGAGGTCGCCAGCGCCCTGGCCCTGTTGCGCGGTCTGCGCCAGGACCGCACGGCCGAAGCCATCGTGGTGGACGAGTGGGGGGGGACGGCCGGCATCGTCACGGCCGAGGACGTCTTCGAGGAGATCGTGGGGGACCTGCGCGAGGAAGGCGAGAGTCGCGAGCAGCCCGTGGTCCCGCTGGGCGAAGGGCGCTACCGCGTGGCGGGGAGCCTGTCGATCCGGGATTGGAACGGCCTGTTCGGTCAGACGATCGTTCCGACGGAGTTCGAGACTGTCGGCGGTTTCGTGGCGGCCTTGCTCGGCAAGATCCCACGCACCGGGGACGTGGCTCGCATCGAGAACCTGGTCATGCAGGTGCACGAGGTGCGTGGACGCCGCGTGCAGACGGTCGACATCGGTGTCGAGGAAGCCGTGGCCGAGGGGGGGGAAGCGACGCGATGAGCATGGGATTGGGACTGCTCGCTCTCGCGGGGCTCCTGTTCCTGTCCGGGGTGTTCTCGGGCAGCGAGACGGGGGTCTATTCGCTCTCCCGTGTTCGCCTGGAGGCCGATGCCCGACGTCACCGCATGGCTCAGCTCCTGCAGCGGGTCCTGGCCAACGAGACGGGGATCCTGATCACGCTCCTGATCGGCAACAACCTCATGCTCGAGCTCACCACGCACCTGGCCGATCATCAGATCGAAGGCAGCTGGGTGCCGCCCTGGGCACGGGAGCTGGTCGTGGCGGTCTTCCTGACTCCCATCGTCTTCCTGTTCGGTGAGATCCTGCCCAAGGACCTCTTCCACCGGAGGCCCCACGGACTCCTGATGGCCTTCACGCCGATCCTGGCCGTGGCTCGCGTGGCCCTCTTGCCCCTGACCCTCCCGCTCCAGGGTCTGAGCTTTCTGCTCGAGCGTCTCTTGGGGGTGCGCGAGGACGAGTTCGCCAGTGCCCTCGGTCGTGAGGAAGTGCTCGAGGTCTGGCGCGAAGGCACGCTGGAGGGAATCGTCGCGCCCCAGGCCGAGGCCTTGGCGCGCAACGTCCTGGTGCTGCGCGAGACCCGCCTCGAGACCATCATGTTGCCCTGGAAGGAGGTGCACACGATCGACCTGGACGCCTCGGGGGCCGAGGTCGTCGAGGCCATCCGCGCCTCGGACTTCATGCGGCTTCCAGCCCTGCGCACGGTGGACGGGGTCCGCCAGGTCGTGGGCTACCACCACCAGCTGGACCTGTGGCGCGTCCAGGGGGAAGTCGACCTGGAGAAGCTCTTGCGCCCCATTCCCGTGCTCGCGGAGGACATGGCCGTGGACCGGGCCCTGGCCCGCATGCGAATCTCCGGACAGCGGCTGGCCGTGGTCGGCAGCGCCCAAGAGCCCCTGGGGCTCGTGACGCTCATGGACCTGGTGGCCACGATCTCCGGAGATCCCGCCGCCTAGGCCCTCCTGGAATTTCGGGTTTCTGGCCGCAACCACCCCTCTCCGCTAGGATACTGGCGCCCGAACATGAGCACGTCGTCCAAGAGATTCCAAGACATGGGTTGGTTCCTGGCCATCGGCCTGGGCCTCGTGTGCCTCTTCCTTGCCGCGGAAGGACGCGCCCAGGACACCGACCCGCCCCAGACCCAGGCGGGCTTCTACCCGAGCTTCGCCACCTCCGACTCGGACGGGTCGATGATCGCCGTGACCGGTATCGACATCACCGGCAGCTCGATCCTCTACCTCGTGGACACGAAGTCTCGCCAGCTCGCCGTCTACCAAGCCCAGGGCGGCACTTCGAGCACCATGAACGTCAAGTTCGTGGGGGGCAGGAACATCGACCTGGACCTGCAGGTGGACGGGTACAACGACAAGTCGGAGTACTCGTACAAGGAACTGCAGCGCAGGTTCTCCAAACTCGACCAGAAGTCCTTCTCCGAAGAGGGGAAGTAACGAAGCCTCCAAAGGAGCCGATCCGTGTCCGACCAAGAGTTCTTCAACTTCGATGAGGCCCTCGACGAGCTCAAGCTGAAAGAAGAGGAGCTCAAGCGCCTCGTTTCCGAAGGTGAGATCCGAGCGTTCCGCGAGGGCGAGACCATGCGCCTGCGCCGGTCGGACGTCGAGAACCTCAAGGGCGAGCTCATGGGGGGCGGCGAGATCGTGGATCTCGGCGGAGACGGTGAAGAGCTCGTCTTCGAGGACGACGCCGACTTCGACGAGGCGGGGATGGCGACCGAGGAGATCCCGGAGATGGACACGCTGCTCGAGGAAGACGTCGAGGACGTCGGCGAGCTCGAGCTGGACGACGACGGGGACGTGGAGGACATCGAGGAGGAAGAGGAGGAGCCCGTGGCCCGGGCCCCCCGACGCCGCTCCGCCGTGGCCGCCGCCGCGGCCGAGCCGGAGGTCGAGAGCATGGGGCTGAGGGTGGCCATGATCGTCACCAGCCTCGTCCTGGTCCTCGCCATTCCGATCGCGGTTTCGGTCAGCTCCGGCAACGCCAGCGATCTGGCCAAGAAGATCGCCGGCCTGTTCGCGTGGCGGAGGTCGAGCGGTTTGCCGCTCGGTGACGTTGCGCCTGCTCCGAGTGTTCCCGTGAATGCGCGTCGTCGCCTGTGCTTCGGCAGCGGGCGAACCACGGCGCAATCCCCCCTTCGAGACCTGCGCCACGCCGCACGAGGGCCCGGGACTCGCCCGGGGGCGAAACCTGCCGGGCCTCTGCGCTTGCTACCGCCCCCGGCGATAGCTATCCATAGGGTGAACGGCAGAACCCTACCGATCATCGCACAGAGGTCCGACATGATGACGCACCCCATGGCACGTACACCCCGGAGACTTACGACCGCCCTCGTGGCCTGCAGCCTGCTTCTCGCAAGCTCCTGCGTGAGCCAGACGCGCTACGAAGAGGCCACGGCCGAGGCCCGCTACTACCAGCGGCTCTACCAGGATCTGGAGTCGTTCCAGGGCAAGCTCGAAGCCGAGAACGAGCTCCTCGAGGGCGAGCTGGACCTCCTGAGGAACTCGGGTGGCACCATCGAAGCCAGCGTCTCGGCGGACATCGACCGGCGCCTGGACGAGCTGGGCCGCATGGCGCAGTCGCTCGGCGGGGCTCCCGGGGACGTGAGCGTGCTCTCCGTCGAGGGGGGCTACGGTCTGCGCCTGCGGGATTCCGTGCTGTTCGACTCGGGCTCCTCCACCGTGCTGCCCGAGGGCAAGGCGCTCCTGGCCCGGATGGGGCAGGAGATCGCGAGCCGCCCCTACCAGCGCATCTGGGTCCGTGGCCACACGGACTCCGACCCCGTCAAGAAGGCCGAGACCCTCCAGCGCTTCCCCCACGGGAACCTGGATCTCTCCGTGGCCCGGGCGGTCGAGGTCGCCGTGCTCCTGACCCAGGAAGGTGGCCTGGAGGAGCGTCGCGTGGTCGTGGCCGGCTTTGGCCCGAACGATCCGGTCGTCCCGAACGACAGCCTCGAGAACAAGCGCAGGAACCGCCGCGTCGAGATCTTCGTGATCGAAGACGAAGCGGCGGCCTCCGGCCAGCGCTAGGCCTCGGTGGGGCACCTGCGGCGAGCTCTGATCTTTTCGAGTCTCGCCGCCTGCCCCGGGCTCCTGGCTTGCCAGGGAGAAGGCGAGCGGGGCTCCCGAGCGCTCTACGAGCTGGAGCGCATGAGCTTCGTGCCCGCCGCCCCCTGTCACATCGACGGCTACTCCGGTCCCCAGGCCGACTGCACGACCCCCAACGCCATCCTGGTCGACCTGTACGAGGTGACCCGGGGGGACTGGCTGAGCTACTTTCCCGACCGCTCCCAGGGCCCGATGCGCCATGGGTGGACGAGCAGCGTGGCGGCCTTCGACAAGGACAAGCTCGACTGGCCCGCGTACTTTTCCCTGCCCGAAGCCCAGGCCCTGGCGGAGGCGCGGGGCATGCGCCTGCCCAGCGCGGCCGAGTGGATTCACGTGGCGGTGGGGCGACGCTCCCAGGGCTATCCCTGGGGCTACAGACCCTGGAGCTCGGTGGCCAACACCCTCGAGCTAGGGTTGGGGGCGCCGGTCCCCGTGGGGACCTTCGAGAACGGGCGCAGTCGTCCCTTCGGCTGCTACGACATGCTCGGCAACGTCTGGGAATGGGTGTCCGACCGGGTTCCCGGTTACTCGAGCCCCCCCTCCCAGGACGCCTTGACGGTACCCGGCGATGAGCTGGCCTCGATCCTCGGCGGGGCCTACAACACGCGGCGTCGGCGCACCTTCGGGAGCGCCGATCCCTATTCGGCCACGACCGTGCGTTTCCATGCCCGCACGGTCGATCGCAACGTGGTGTCGCCTTCGATCGGAGCACGCATGTGCG
>JAUIEE010000395.1 GCA_030428965.1 bacterium
GCAGCTCTCGCCGGGGGTGAGGAGCAACGGAAGAGTAAGGAGGATTTGCATGATTCGTTCCTGGGAGACGGGTCTTGGACCCGGGTTTCGCGTTGTTGCGGGAGGTACTTCGCGAAACTCCCCTGGACGGATGCAGAATCCCGAAACGCTGGGCTAGATCGCGGAACGCAGGCCCCGGGCGTTCTTCCTGAGCCAGAGGGAGAACCCGGCCGCGTCCTGGAAGTACTTCACGCGACGGGCTCCGCGCCGCTTGCGACGCACCCCTTGACCGCCGACGACCAGGTGGACGTCCTCGGGAAGCAGCTTGCGCAGCTCGCGGATGCGGCGATCGGAATCGATGCCGACGCTGGCCAGGGACAGACTCAAGCCGACCGCGAAGGCCTTGCGCTCGACGGCACACCGGCTGATCTCCTCCGCGGGGAGATCCGTTCCCAGGGAGATCACCTCGAAGCCCTGCTCGGCGGCGAGCAGCGAGACCATCCGCACGCCCAGGCCGTGCTGCTCCCCTTGCAGCGTCGACATGACGATGGGCTTACCGTTGGAGTCCTCGCGGGAACGCTCCCCGATCAAGGTCTCGAGGACGCGGCTCACGATGGCCGTGACGAAGTGCTCGTGTCGAATCTCGACGCGTCCCGCCGTCCAGCGTGTACCGATCTCGGTCAGGAACGGCACCAGTCGTTCGTCCAGGAACTCGACCGTTCCCATGGACCGGGCGCTCGCGAGAATCAGGTGGGTGAGAGCGGGCTCGTCGAACGCGTTCAAGGGCTCGAACCAGGACTCCACGGCCCGGATGGCCTCGGGGGGTGCGCTCACCTCCTCGAGGGCGCGCTGCCACTCCTCCGCGTCCATGGAGAAGAGGCGCCCGGGACGGTAGCCCCAGGCCAGGAGCTCGGCCGCCTGTCGAATGCGGATAACCTCGGACCAGGAGTAGCGACGGTGGCCCGACTCCAGACGTTCCGGCTTCGGGCGTCCGTAGCGACGCTCCCAGATGCGTAGCGTGTGGGCGGCGATGCCCGTTTCCTGGGCCATTCGCCCGATCGAGATGGGGTCTTTCATGACGTCGAGGGGTTGTGCTCTTCTCCTAGGCCAAGGACGACCAATGTCTAGATTATTGTTTCGACATTTCTCGCTCCCACGAGCCTCACCCGGGCGGACAAGCCTTGGCAGGCGCCCCTCCAGGACGCTCAGGCCGCCCCCCATGGACCGCCCCCACCTTTGTCCAGGCCCCAGGACCTACCCGTCCGCCATAATGGACTCGTCCTGACGGCCCAGACCCAACCACGACCTATGACCCTCCTTGCCCAAGCCCTCGGCCTGCTGGCCCTGGCCTCGCCCCAGGCTCCCCTCGAAGCCGAACGCCCCTACGACGTCGAGCAGGGCATCCTGGAGATCGAAAAGGTCGTCGAGACCCAGGTGCTCGTGACCAACGAGAGGCGCGAGGTCTACTTCCGGGACTGGGGCCGGGTCATGGCCACCCATACGACGATCCGGACGACGGTCACCTTCAGCGACAAGACCACCGAGCGACGGCTCTTCAGCCTCAAGGAAGACGGCTTCACGGTCACGGTCGACCTGGCCACCATGAAGGGCGCCCGCATGCCCGACGCGGCCACGATGGCTCCCCCGGACGAGGACGGGAGCGCGGCCAGGGAACGGGCCGAGCGCCGCAAGCGCGTGCTGGGAGAGGCCAAGCCCATCGGTTCGCGCGAGATCGCGGGGAAGACCTGCGAAGGAAGCGAGACGCTTACCCATTCCCTCGGCCAGGATCGCACCACACGGACCTGGAGCTGGAAGAGAATCCCCTTCGCCGTCGAGTCGACCATGCCGAACTCGGAGATCCGCGAAACGGTCCTGCGGGCGAGCTTCGACGTCGAGCTGCCCGAGGAGAAGATGCGTCTCCCCGAAGGCGCCAAAGTCAAGGACTGGGAGCCCGCCGGCCGCTAGCTCGGGCCGCTCGGATCTGCGAATCGCTCAGGCGATGTCCAGCAGGCGGTGGTCAGGGTTCATGCGCTCCGCCGTGCGCTTGTCCCAGATGCTCTGGAACAGCACCACCCGTCGGCCACGCTTGTCCTTGGCGAGCAGGGAGGTGGTCGGGGCCTGGAAGCCCTCCCCGTCGTCCTCGAGCCAGGCGCTGCACTCGTAGGGCAGGTAGTGCAGGTCGGTCTTCACCCCGTACTCGTCGTCGAGCCGGTACTGCAGCACCTCGAACTGAAGCTTACCGACCGCGCCGATCAGGGTCTGATCCGGACCGCTCTCGGGCCATACGACCTGCACCGCACCCTCCGCGACCAGGTTGCGCATGCCCTTGTCGAAACGCTTGCGCAGGGAAGTCGCCACCGGAGCGATGCGGGCGAAGAGCTCCGGCTGGAAGAAGGGCAGCGGCTTGTGGTCGAAGCCCCCCTCGAGCGAGAGGGTGTCTCCGATGTGGTAGAGGTCGCGACTGATGACCCCCACGACGTCCCCGGCGAAAGCCTCTTCGAGGGTGTTGCGTTCGGTGGCCACCACGCTGTGGGGACGGGTCAGGCGCACCTCCTTCCCCAGGCGATGGTGACGCACGGTCATGTCCGGTTCGAAGCGCCCCGAGCAGATGCGCATGAAGGCGACGCAGTCCCGGTGGCGACGGTCCATGTTGGCCTGGATCTTGAAGACGAAGGCGCTGAAGGGGCTGTTCGGGTCCAGCTCTCCCTCCCCGCCTTCGGCCAGGTCGACCGGACGCGGATAAGGGGAGGGCGCCAGCTCCACGAAGGTGTCGAAGAAGGGCTCGAGGCCGAAGTTCGTCAGGGCGGACCCGAAGAACGTCGGCGTGATGCGACCCTCCAGGAAGGCCTTCTCCTCGAAGGCGTTGCCGGCGACCTCGAGCAGCTCGAGCTCGTCGCGCACCTTCTCGGCGGTCTGCGCCCCCAGGCGCTCCTCGAAGCGCGGGTCGTCGATCGGAAAGCGCTCGATCTGGGACTTCTGGGCCCCCGCCGCGGCCGTCTTCGTGAACAACAGGAGCTCCTGTTCGCGCCGGTCCACGACCCCGCGAAACTCCCGCCCCGATCCGATCGGCCAGTTGAAGGCGCAGGCCTGAATCCCCAGAGCCTCCTCCAGCTCGGCCATGAGCTCGAGGGGATCGCGACCCGGCATGTCCAGCTTGTTGATGAACGTCAGGATCGGAATGCCGCGCAGGCGGCAGACCTCGAACAGCTTGCGCGTCTGGGCCTCGACCCCCTTGCCCGCGTCCAGGACCATGATGGCCGAGTCCGCCGCGGTCAGGGTGCGGTAGGTGTCCTCGCTGAAGTCCTGGTGCCCGGGGGTGTCGAGCACGTTGATCATCTGCCCCTTGTAGGGAAACTGCATGGCCGAGGAGGTGATCGAGATCCCCCGCGCCTGCTCCATCCCCATCCAGTCGGACTTGGCCAGACGCCCCTTGCGGTTCTTCACGAGCCCCGCGCTCTGGATGACCCCGGAGTACAGCAAGAGCTTCTCGGTCAGGGTCGTCTTGCCCGCGTCCGGGTGCGAAATGATCGCAAAGGTGCGCCGGCGGGCAATCTCGCGCTCGATCCTGGGGTCCTTCATGATGGGCTCGACGGCCTCCGGGGGCCGTTTGAGGCCAACAGGGTACGGCACAAACTCGACATGTCGAGCGACAGAGGCCGAAGGCCTCTGGAACGAGCGCCTTTCCCTCCAACCAGTCGCGGTTCGAAACCGGACTCGAGGACAGGCGGCGATGTCGTACCCCCTAGACGGTCCTCCTTCAGTTCGGCAGTCCGCCGGGCCGTATCCCAAGCCGAGCGGCCCCCCTTGGCCAGGCAGCTGCAACCCAAAGAGCTTGCGTAGTCGAGACGGTCATCGGCAAACAGAGCCGGCCCAACCCCAACGGCCGGCGCGCTCCCCGCGACTTGAAACCGGCCGTCCACCTGGAACGCGGCCGTGACGGGTCCTCAGGAGCGACGAGTGAATAGACAATGTTGCTCCCCCCCTCTCCAAGCGTCGTTCATTGTGGGCACGACCAGGTGCGGCGATGAAGTTCGCAGAGATTCCAAAGCAAGGAGTTGCCTTCGACGTACCGAGAATCTCCGCGCACGTAGAGCTGCGTCGCCTGTCCAAGATCGGCCATCGGCAGCGCATGGACGGGCCATCGACGCCGCCCCTAGGTTGGCCCCTGTCGGTGGGTACCAGTTGAAGATGAGGCTTGCCAGCGCCCCACCGGCAACGCTTGGACGGTGGAGTCACTCAAGCTCATTCGTTGCCTTCCGAGTTGCCCGTAGCTCCGGGGCAGAGGACCTGACGTGGTTCGCGAGCACGTCCTCGAGCCCGTGGAGGCCCGCTCAGCGCCGCCGAGCGACGAGGTCCCGGCGGCCGAGCTTCGCCCGGGCGACGACGACCCGCCCCTGTTCGTCTCGTTCGAAGCTCGCGGTCAGGGCGTGGCCCTTGGCGAAGTAGCGATCCTCGCCTTCGCAGAAGAGCTCGAGCTCGCCCTCGGGGCTCTGGAGGAAAAGGCGGCCGTCATGCGCGAAGATCGTGATCGCGTACTGGGGAGCCACCTCGTATTCGCCGGGGAGCTCGTCCACGGCCTCGGCCGGAAGCGGAGCCTGCTTGTGCACGGGGATGGGTGGCCCGGGGTTCGCAAAGGGCGTCGCGCGCAGGGGCACGAGCTCGGGTTCCGGCAGCGGTTCTTCCACCTGAGCCGCCAGGAGCTCCTCCGCGAGCTGCCAGATCGCGCCGCCGGAGACGTGACGATCGTTGTCGGTGTCGCCGCGGTTGGGGGCGCAGGAGAAGTCGTCTGGGGTCGCGGCCGAGAAGTGGGTCTCCCAGGCGTGGGTCCAGACGTGGTTGAGGAAGGGGTGGCTGGCCGCGGCGCTCGCGTCGTCGGTGAGGACGACGACCCGGGTGCCGGCGTCGATGAGCTCTTGTAGCGTGGGCCAGGGGTCGGCGGCGTCGGGGTGGGCGTAGGTGA
>JAUIEE010000396.1 GCA_030428965.1 bacterium
TATGCAGGCATTCAGATTCTGCATCCAAAACTTTTTGTAGCTGTCCCTACAGGGGCTTTTTCTCTAAATGAAATTTTCGACAAAGCTCTTGCGTCCAATCGATTGTGTGGATTGGAGCATGACGGGGAATGGTTTCATGTTGGAACGCCGGAAGGACTCCGGGAGGTAGAGGATTCGATCGTCCGGAAGGTCGGGCAAGAGCAAGCGGCGTGGCGTCTGAGAGGGGCCGCTCCAGCGGAACACGTGCAGGTACTCGCCGCCCTGACGTCGGACGGCCGAGATCATCCTGGCGAGCGCCTGGGAGGCGCGCTGGTAGCGCTGGAGACTCTCGTGGTCGGCTCCCCGCGTCAGGTAGTTGATCTCCCCCAGCCCGAGCATCACCGAGGGGTGCCGGTACTGGATAAGCGAATCCGCCCGATCACGATGCTGCGCCGTGAACTTCGACATGGCCCCGAAGCCGCGGATGGAGTAGCAGTCGTCGATGTCGTTGGGCACCGTGAGGTGCACGACGAGGTCGGGCCGCGCGAAGCTCAGCTGTCGCCGCAGGTAGGCGCTCTCGGAAATGAAGTTCCAGCTGATCAACCCGTAGTGCAACACTTCGATCGTGGGCGCGTCCTCTCCGGCCCCTTCGCGCAGGTACTCCTCGAGGAAACAACCGACGCGGGAGTCGGCCTCGAGCTTGGTCCCGAAGATGAAGGAGTCGCCCAGGAGCACCACGCGCACGACCCCCTCGGGTTTGGGCATGTCGAACTCGCGCTCCCTCAGCCCCAGGCTGTTCGAAACCAGCTGGACGCCGCCCCGCATCTTGTTCGAGCGCGGACGCATCACCCGGCCGACGTCGGGATCGTTGTGGGAGTCCCAGTCGCCCCCGGCCTGGTCGACCAGGGTCTGAACCACGCTCGCTCGGACCAGCGGATCGTCCAGGTAGGACTGGGACGTGAGCCGTCCTTGCCCGAGCTCGCGGACCATCGAGAGCAGGTAGCCCGAGGCTCCCAGGAGCGCCAGGGTCGAGGCTCCGAACAGGACAGCCAGCTTTGCGGAAAGAGGTGCGGCCTGCTTCGAAGGCGTCATCGCGTGCCGTCCGACGACCTACTGCCCCGGGGGCGGCGGCCCTCCCCCGGTCGGCGGCGGAGCGTTGGGGTTGGTCTTCAGCTCTTCCTTCCAGGCCAGCATGCGCGCGGTGGCCTGGGCCTTCTCCGCTTCCTCGATGTTCTCGAGCCGCACCCAGACCATCGAGAGGCTGGTGAACACCGAAGGATCCTCGGGCGCGAGCTCGGCGGCGCGCTGAAGCGTGCGGACCGCGTCCTGCAGCCGACCCGCGTGGAGCTGGGCCATGCCCTTGGCCTGCAGGCAGTCCGCCCAGTCGGGGCGTTCCTCGATTCCGCGCTCGAAGGCCTCGATGGCCTCGACAAACTTGCCGTCTCCGTAGAGGGAAAGACCCTCCATGTAGCGGTCCATTCCTGCGGCGGCCGGCATGGCTCGCTACATCACCGGCTCGATGCCGAGCTTCGCGAAACCCTTCTCCTCGAAGTTCTTCCGGAACATGTCCCGCAGCTTGCCGGCCTGCTCGTCGTAGGCAGCCTTGTCGGCCCAGGTGCTGCGCGGGTCGAGGATCTCCGAAGGAACGCCGGGGCAGGACTTGGGCACCTTGAGGTTGAAGACCGGGTGCTGCTCGTACTCGACCTTACCCTCGTCGAGCTGTCCGGCCAGCGCGGCGTCCAGCAGGGCCCGGGTGTGCTTGATCGAGATGCGCTTGCCGGTCCCGTAGGGGCCACCCGACCAGCCGGTGTTCAAAAGGATGCAGCGCGCCTTGTGTTGATCCATCTTCTCCGCCAGAAGGCGCGCGTAGACCGGCGGCTTCTGGGACATGAAGGGCGCTCCGAAGCAGGCGCTGAAGGCGGCCTGGGGCTCGGTGATTCCGACCTCGGTTCCGGCCAGCTTGGCCGTGAAGCCCGAGACGAAGTGGTACATGACGTCCTTGCCTTCGAGCAGGGAGACCGGCGGCAGGACACCGAAGGCGTCGGCGGTCAACAGGACGATCGTCTCCGGGTGCGGTCCCTTGGCCCCGTCCATGACGTTGGGATTGCAGTCCAGCGGATAGGAGAAGCGCGTGTTCTCGGTGATGGAGCCGTCGGTCAGGTCGAGCTCCTGGGGATCCAGCTCCTCCATGCGCTTGCCGGGCAGCGCGGGAACGTTCTCGATGATCGTGCCGGGCATGGAGAGGGCCGCGGCGATGACGGGCTCGGCTTCCTTGCTGAGGTCGATCAGCTTGGCGTAGCAGCCGTCCTCGTAGTTCGAAACGCCCGCGCGCGTCCACGCGTGCTCGTCGTCACCGATGAGCTTGCGCTCGGGGTCCGCCGAGAGGGTGGTCTTGCCGGTGCCGGAAAGGCCGAACAGGATGGCGCAGTCGCCGTCCTTGCCCACGTTGGCCGAGCAGTGCATGGACATCTCACCGGCTTCGGGCAGGAGGTAGTTCATGACCGTGAACATGGTCTTCTTGACCACGCCGCAGTAGTCCGCCCGTCCGACCACGAGGCCGATCTGGTTCTTGAAGTCCATGATGACGGCGCGTTCCGACTTGGTCCCGTCGCGATCGGGATCGCAGCGGAAGGACGGAACGTTGAGCATCGTCCAGCGCTTCTCTTCCGCGTTCTCGACGCCCTTCACGTCCTTGGGGAACATGTTGTGGGCGAACATCGCGTGGGTGGCGTACTCTCCGACGAAGCGGTAGGGCACCGCGTAGGAAGCATCCCAGCCGCAGAAGACGTCCTTGACGTAGAGCGAACCGCCGCGCTGGTTGAGGTGCTCCACGACCCGCTTCAGGAGTCCCTCGTACTTGGCCGGGTCGAACTTCTGGTAGTCCTTCTTCCACCAGACCTTGTCGTCGATCTCGGGCCAGGCCACGCCGAAGGTGTCCTGAACCGGACGCCCGGTGCAGGTCGGGTCGGTGTAGTAGACCAGCGGCCCCTTGACCCCGAGCTTGGTGGGGAAGGCCTTCTGCTCGTCATCCGGGCCGCCTGCGCGCACCCGTCCGCGGTCGTTGGCGATGGCCTCCTCGAAGAGCTGCTCCTTCGAGAGGTTGTACTTGTAGCTAACGTTCTTGAGGCCGAAGCGCTTTTCGAGGGCGGCAGCGTAGTCCATGACGACGAGGGGTTGAGAAGTAGGGAGCAGGACCCGGGCAGCGACAGAAACCAGGGGGAGTCCGAAGGGGCTGCACCACCATGAAGCCCCGTTCACGAATAGGGGCGAGAAGGGTAGCCCCGGGTCTCCAGGGCGGCAAGCCATCCAGGCCGGATTCGCCCATTTCTAGGGGGTCTTGGGCAGTTTCGAGCCCTTTCTGCCGCAGGAAACGGCGCCCTGAGGGCGGAAGCCGCGTTCCGCTGGAGCCCCTTTCCGGCTTTCCTCCCATGAAGGCTGTTTGACCCCCCCGTGAAGCCTCTCCAAAGACGCAAAAGTCTCTCGAAGGAACCCGCGAGTATTTCCCATGATCGTCCGAAAAGAAGCGTGAAGACAAGAGAGACGAACATGAAGTCAGTAGCCATGAAGACCAAGAACTACGTCTGTCCCCGATGCGATTACCCCCTGGTTCCCGTCCACGCGGTGGAGGGTTCCAAGCGCAAGGTCATCGCACTTTCCTGCCCCGAACCGTACTGCGATCACATGCAGATCGTCCCGGCAGGTCGGACGCCTCACCTCGAGGCCCAAACCCCGTTGCACAAGACGGCCCAGTAGCCCCGTCCTTCCCGGTGGCCGGTTCGGCCACTAGGAGCGAGCGAAGCGCTCGCGGTACCAGTCCAAGGTGGGGACCAACCCCTCCTTCCAGCCCACCCGGGGCTCGTAGCCCAGGGAGCGCCGGATCGCCTCCAGCGAGGCCTGGCTGTGGCGCACGTCCCCGGCCCTCGAGTCCGCGTGGGTCGCCTCCTGGCTCGACCCCAGCACCCCGGCCATGTGCCGGTAGAGGGCGTTGAGCGAGACGCGCTCGCCGGTTCCGACGTTGAACACGGAGCCGGGCTCGACCGCGGCCTCCATGGCGCGGAAGTTGGCGTCCACCACGTTGTCCACGTAGGTGAAGTCGCGCGTCTGCTCCCCGTCCCCGTGGATCAGGACGGGCTGTCCGTGCAGCAGGCGGTGGGCGAAGATCGCGATCACGCCCGAGTACGGGCTGTCGTCGGCCTGGCGCGGGCCGAAGACGTTGAAGTAGCGCAGCGCCACCGTCTTGAGCCCATAGGCCCTGCCCCACACGGCCAGGAGCTGTTCCCCGGCAAGCTTGCCCGAGGCGTAGGGCGAGAGGGGTGAGGGGGGCATGGACTCTTCCTTGGGCAGGGTCGCCGTGTTGCCGTAAGCGGCCGAGGAAGCCGCGAACACGAACCGTTCGATGCCCGCACCCCGAGCAGCCTCCAGGAGCCGCAGGGTCCCCATCACGTTGACGCGGTAGCTCTCCTCGGGTTCCTCGATGGAGCGTGGCACGGAAACCTGGGCCGCCTCGTGGAAGACGCCGCTGCAGCCTTGAACGGCCTGCTCCACGGAGGATGAATCGGCCACGTCGCCGCGCAGGAACTCGACCGGGGCTCCCGAGCCGAACTCCCCGACCTCCAGATGGGCCAGGTTCTCCCGGGTTCCCCCGACGAGGTTGTCGAGGACACGGGCCTGGTCCTCACCCACGTGGCGCGCGCCCTCACCGTGGCCCACCGCCGCGGCGTCATCCACCGCGACATCAAGCCGGAGAACGTGATGGTGGGGAGCTACGGCGCCGTCTACGTCCTCGACTGGGGCCTCGCGGCGCGACCCGGTGAGGTGGCGGCGAGCCACGCGCCGGCCGGCGGCGACGGCCCCCGGGTGATCGGCACGCCCGCGTACATGGCGCCAGAGATGGTCGGCGGAGGTGAGGTCGACGCCCGCACAGACGTCTACCTGCTGGGC
>JAUIEE010000397.1 GCA_030428965.1 bacterium
GCACACCGCCGCCGCCCGGAGCCCGGTCCCTGCCGTTCGATGCCGCCACCTGGTGTCACGGGGACGGGCGCGATCCCGAGTGGTCGCTGCAAGGCGGCCTGGCCCGGGTCGAACCCCACAGCGGGGATCTCGTCACGCGCGAGAGCCTCGGGAGCGGGCGCTACCACCTGGAGTTCCGCCTGCACGATTCGCCCGAGGACGCCGAAGCCCAGGATCGCGCCAACAGCGGCGTCTACGTCCAGTCCCGCTACGAGGTGCAGGTCCTCGATTCCCTGGGGCGCGGGACCGGACTGGGGGACTGCGCCGCGATCTACGGTCAGAAGGCGGTGGACGTCGAGGCGGCCCGGGCACCGGGCGTCTGGCAGAGCTACGACATCGACTTCGAGGCGCCGCGCTTCGACGCTTCCGGAGTCAAGCTGCGGAACGCGCGTCTCACCGTCTGGCACAACGGCCGTCGCGTGCACGACGACTTCGAGCTCGAAGGTCCCACGGCGGGGGGAGGCGAGGACGAGAGTCCCCTAGGAGCCCTTCGACTGCAGGACCACCAGAACCCGGTCGAGTTTCGTAACGTGTGGTTCCTGCCCCGTGACTGAAGGGTCTCGTTGTTGAGACTGAGTCCGCGTGTCACCGCCCGCCTCGTCGTCTGGTCAGCCCAGCCGGCAAGCACTATGCTGGACGGGAAGCCGATAGTGGCTTCAAGGAAGGAACAGAGCCCGCAATGCATCTGGAAGGCATCGACAAGCGTCAGGTCGTCGAGAAACTGAACCGCATCATGGAGATGGAGCTCGCCGGCGTGGTGCGCTACACGCACTACTCCCTCATGGTGTACGGCTACGCCCGTCTCCCCCTGGTCGAGTACCTGCGCGGTGAGGCCAACGAGGCCATTCTCCACGCCCAGCAGGCCGGCGAGATGGTCACCCACCTGGGCGAGCATCCTTCCCTGGCGATCGGGCCGCTGCTCGAGACCCACAACCACGACATCGACGACATCCTGCGCGAAGCCATGGAGCACGAGCGCGCGACCTACGAGATGTACCGCGAGCTCCTGAAGCTGGTCGAGGGCAAGTCGGTCATGCTGGAGGAGTACGCTCGCACCAAGGTGCACGAGGAGGAGCAGCACCTGGGCGAGGTCGACAAGATGCTGCGCAAGCCCGGCGACATCGCCGCCTTCCACAGCAACCCGCGCGAGAGCTGAACCGGGACCTTCCCATGGACGCCGATCAGTACCTGCACGGGAGCTCCGCCGTCGAGCAAGACCGGCTGGCGCTCATGAACGACATCCTGAACGCCCGCTGTCTCGAGGCCATCGTGCCTCGGGAGGGAGAGAGCGTGCTCGAGATGGGAGCGGGAACCGGCATCTTTGCCCGGGAGCTGGCCTGTGCCGTGGGGCCCGGTGGCCGCGTGGTCGCCATCGAGCGGGATGGAGCCCAGTTCGAGGCGGCTCAGGAGGGCTCCCGCGCCCTCGGGAACCTCGAGTTTCGCCAAGGGGACGTGTTCCAGTGTCCCCTGTCGGAAGACGAGTGGGGGACCTTCGACCTGGTCCACGCCCGCTTCTTGCTCGAGCATCTTCAGAGACCCGAAGAAGCCGTGCGCATCATGGTGCGGGCCGCTCGCCCGGGGGGCCGCATCGCGCTGATCGACGACGACCACAGCCTGATGCGCTTCTGGCCCGAACCCGAGCCGGCGGTCCTGGAGCTGTGGGAGGCCTACACGGACCTCTACGGCTCCCTGGGTAATGACGCCATCGTGGGACGCAAGCTGCCTTCCTTCCTGCAGCGCGCCGGAGCCAAGATCGAGCGTACGACCCAGGTGAACTACGGAGCCTCGGCGGGGGAGCTCGGCTTCCGAGCGGTGGCCGACAATCTGGCCAGCGTCGTGGGAGGCGCGCGGGCAGCTTTCCTCGATCACGCCGGTTGGAGCGCAGGACGCTTCGAACAAGCCCTCGACGGCTTCGAGGCCTGGTCGAAGCAGGAAGACGCGACCGTCTGGTACGCCCTTCCCATGGTGGTTGGCGTTCGAGACTGAGTCGTCCCTCCGTACTGGGGAAGGAAGAAGCCA
Source organism: bacterium (assembly GCA_030428965.1). Taxonomy (GTDB): domain Bacteria; phylum Planctomycetota; class UBA1135; order UBA1135; genus JAUIEE01. The sequence continues at coordinate 2,059 of JAUIEE010000397.1, forward strand.
GGCGCCTCGACAGGTTCCTCTTGCTGGTCGGCAGTCTATTGCGGACCAAGTGGAGTGCTGGTTCTTGTCGCAGAGGATGTACGCCTGAAATCTACGAGTCGTGCGCCCGCGAAGTGGGAGACTTTCTGCTTGGCATCCGTCTGCACGCTGGCAGCAGAGGCCAGCGCATCGGCGATGGCCGCGGTCTTGGCCTGAACCGTGACCTGAGTTCGATGGGTTAGCCCCTGGCCCGTGCGGGGGGCGACGATGTGGGAAAAGCGCTCGCCGCTCGTTTCCAGGAAGCGTTCGCTGTCTCCGGAGGTGGCGATGGCCTCGTAGGCCAGCGCCACGGAGGCTCGATCGATTCCGTTCCCGATGCCGATCCTCCACCCGCGCTCACCCGGCGGAGGGCCTGAAGCGGCCAGGTCACCGCCGATGTCGACCAGGGCTCGTCGGATGCCGGCTGCGCGCAGCGCCTCGAGAGCTTCGTCGCAGGCGTAGCCCTTCCCGATGCCGCCCAGGTCGAGCGCCATGCCATCGAGTGCGAACTTGACCGTGCGATTCGCGGGGTTCAGATGCAGGTGCTTCCAGCCCACGCAACCCAGGGCACCTTCGATCTCCTCGGGCGAAGGCGGCGTCGCGCTCTTCCAGGCCCGGCGCCACAGCTGGGTCAAGGGACCCACGGTGACGTCGAAGGCGCCGTCGGTGGCCTGGGCCACTTCCTGGGCCATGGCGAGCACGTCGAACAGATCTTGGCTGACCGGATGCCAGTTGCGTGGCGGTAGGCGGTTCAGGCGGGAGAGCTCCGTGTCCGCTCGCCAGTCGCTCAAGGCATCGTCCAGCTCGACTATGCGTTCGAAGGCCCGGGACGCGGCCTGGCGTGCTTCGGTCTCGGATCGCGCGTAGAAGACGATCCGTGCCTGCGTGCCCATGACGAGGCGCCTATACTCGAAGCGCTGGAGTTCCTGGCTCCGGGCTGTTTGGCAGCCCGCCGCGAGCAGCCCGAGCCCAGCGACCCAAGCCATGCTCCGTACGAACCTCCTCCTCGCGCTGATCGTCATGGGCCGTGCGGGGGACACCGAAGGTGGGCCCCGTCGGTCGGAGACGATACCCGGCACCGCCCTCGAGATCGAAATGGTGCGGCTGCCCGCGGGCCAGCTGGAGATCGCCTCGAACGGAGGGTCCGAGTCGCACGAGGTGGCCTCGTTCTGGATGGGAACCACCGAGATTCCCTGGGAGGTCTACGACGCCTTCGTCTACGGGCTCGACCGCAAGCTCTCGGGGGAGATGGACGCGCTCACGCGGCCGAGTCAGCCCTACATCACGATGGACCGCAGCTTCGGTCACGCCGGCTTCCCCGCCATCTCCATGTCCCACCTGGGTGCCGAGGCCTTCTGCACCTGGCTGAGTGCCAAGACCGGGCGCACCTACCGGCTGCCGACCGAGCACGAGTGGGAGTACGCCTGCCTGGCGCGGGAGACGGAGCCCGCGGACGAAGAACTCCTGGAACAGGCCTGGGTGCGCGATAACGCCCGGCGCAAGACTCACCCGGTCGGCAGCAAGGCTCCCAACGGCTGGGGGCTGTTCGACATGCGCGGCAACGCCTGGGAATGGTGCACTTCGAGCGAGGGAAAGCACGTCGTACGGGGAGGCTCGTACCTGGATGCGGCTTCGGCCGTGACGAGCCGGGCTCGCCGGGAGGCGAGCCGCGCCTGGAACGCCAGCGATCCCCAGCTCCCCAAGAGTCGCTGGTGGCTCGCGGACGGAGGCTTCGTCGGCTTCCGCGTCGTGTGCGAAGTGAACGAGAAGGAAAGCAACCATGAGTAGGATCGGAAGCATGAATCGTCGTCACTTCCTGCGGGGTTCGGCTGCCGCCGCGGCAGCTTCGCCCCTCTTCGCGGCGCGTCCGGCGCGCGCGGCCTCGGCCCAGGACCCCGACGCGCTGCGCATCGGCCTGGTCGGCTGCGGCGGCCGGGGAACGGGCGCGGCCTACCAGGCGCTCCTGGCCGAGGAGGGGACCGTGGTGCTGACCGCCATGGCCGATCTCTTCGAGGACCGCCTCGCGGGCAGCCTGGCCACCTTGCGAGAATCGCTGGGCGAGGAGATGGCCGACCGCATCCAGGTGCCCGAGCATCAGCGCTTCCTGGGCTTCGACGCCTTCGAGCGCCTCCTGGAGAGCGACGTGGACGTGGTTCTCCTGGCCACCCCGCCGCACTTCCGGCCCGCCCACCTGGAGAAGGCCGTCGAGGCCGGCAAGCACATCTTCTGCGAGAAGCCCTTCGCCGTGGACGCGCCCGGGGTGCGGCGTGCCATGGCCGCCGCGGAGGCGGCCGCCGCCAGGAACCTGGCGCTCGTGTCCGGCTTCTGCTGGCGCTACAACGTGCGCCACCGCGAGCTGTTCGAGCGCGTGCACGCCGGCGCCCTGGGCAAGATCCACACCGTCTACACGACCTACAACGCGGCGCCGAACGCCGTGGTTCCGCGCGAAGACGGGTGGAGCGACATGGAATGGCAGGTGCGCAACTGGTTCCACGTCCTCTGGCTGGGGGGCGATCACATCGTGGAGCAGGCCTGCCACAGCCTCGACAAGATGGCCTGGGCCATGGGCGACGTCGAACCTCTTTCGGTCACCGCCGTCGGCGGTCGCCAGGTGCGCGAGGTCGGCAACATCTACGATCACTTCAGCGCCACCTTCGAGTACCCCGGCGGAGCGCGCGGCTTCCACATGTCGCGCCAGATGGTGGGCTGCGCCTTCGACAACTCCGACCACATGCATGGCGAGAAGGGCTCGGCAACGATCGACGGCTGGGTGCCCCATCACGAGATCACCGGGCAGGAACCCTGGATCTACGAAGGCGAGGGCAACGACATG
>JAUIEE010000398.1 GCA_030428965.1 bacterium
GGATCGAGTTGCACAAGGAACGTGGCTACCCCGACTGCACCGCGGACGTCCAGGTGCAGGTGGACGAGCACAGCGGAGAGGTGAGCCTCTCCTACCGCATCAGCCCGGGCCCCCTCGTGCGCATCGGCAAGGTCGTGATCCAGGGTGTGGTGGACACTCGCCAGTCCGTCGTCCGCTCCAGGCTCGAGCTCGGGGAGGGCGACCGCTTCGACTCGAGCAAGCTCCAGGAGAGCTTCGGAGCCCTGTTCGCCACGGGGCTGTTCAGCGCCGTGCGCGTGGAGCTGGCCGAGGGCGAGGGCGAGGTGCGTGACCTACGGGTCGAGGTGACCGAAGCCCCCACCCTCGAGTTCTTCGTCGAACCCGGCTACGGTTCCTACGAGGGGCCGCGCCTCAAGGTCGGTATCCAGGAGGGGGACTTCCTGCGCAAGGCCATACGGCTGCGCAGCGAGATCGCCGTCAGCCCGCGGGCCCAGTCGGGCAACATCTCGCTCACCGATCCACGGGCGTTCGATTCGCGCTTCGGGGCCGGTATTTCCGTGTTCGCGGAGAGGCGCGAGGAGCCGGCTTTCACGCGAGAAGACTACGGAACGCGCCTGTCGGTCACCCGACAGTGGTCTCCGAAGTTCGAGAGCAGCCTGCAGTACGAGCTGCGGCGCTCCGACGTCGAGGACATCGACATCTCCGTCACCCCGGAGGAACTGGAAGAGTTCGAGCAGCAGATCGACATCTCGTCCCTGTCGCTGACGCTGACCCGGGACACCCGCAACCACCCCATCGTCTCCAGGACCGGCGGCTTGACCCGGGGCACCCTCGAGTGGGGCTCCCAGGTGCTCGGGTCCGACCTCGATTTCATCAGCCTGCAGAGCGTCGTCTCCCGCTTCTGGCCCCTGGGCAGCGACACGGTGCTCGCCTTCGGTTCGCGGGTCGGCGCCATCCTCCCGACTGGCGATAAGGAGATCCCCCTCCAGGAGCGCTTCTTCAACGGCGGGGAGGACTCGGTGCGTTCCTTCCGGGAAGACGAGCTGGGGTCCAAGGACGACGACGGGGACCCCCTCGGAGGCGAGGCGTTCAACCTGTACTCCCTGGAGCTGCGACACCGCTTCGCGGGCAACTTCTCCGGCGCCCTGTTCTTCGATGCGGGCAATGTGGTGGACCAGGCCGAGGACGTGCTGGACTTCGAGCGTTTCTCCTTCGCGGCGGGCGTCGGCCTGCGCTACCTGCTCCCGATCGGCCCCCTGAGGATCGACCTGGGCTTCAACCCCGACGCCCGCAGCGGCGAGGACGACTTCGTCCTGCACTTTGCCGTCGGCCTGCCTTTCTAGGAGGACGTCGCGAGGGACCAGGGCTCGGTCGCGACGCCGCATTCTTCCAGGAGGCTCCTGTACCACTGCGTGGCACGCTCGAGCCTCTCTTCCAGCGCCTGCGAGCCCCAGACCACCGAGAGGCTGCGTCGCGTGCCCGGATGGGTCTTCGTTCGCTGGGAGTCCTTCACTCCGTTGGCGCAGGGTCCCTCGGCATCGAACAGGCACAACAGCCCCTGGAGTCCGATCTCCTGCCCGCTCGCGTTGAAGACGTAGCTCGTCTTCTCTTCGACGATCCCGATTCGCAGGGGCTGCCGGACCAGGTCCAGGTCGACCACGCTGATCGGTAGCCCACTGTGGAGCGAGACGGCGTTGCAGGCGTCCACGGCCAGGTTGATCGGAGACAGTTCCTCTCGCTCGAAGGCGCGCACCAGGTACTCCGAAGCCGGCTTGCCACGCCCCGTGGGCTTGTAGCCCCCGTGGCGCAGGAGGTCGCGCACCTCGGCCCGTACCTGTTCGTTGCGCTGCAGGGGAGCCTCCCCCTGGCCTTGCAGAAGCTCCACCAAGCGGGCCGGACTCGGGGACTCTCCCAGCAGCGCTGGAAACGTGCTCTCGAAGACCCGGACCCGCAGGGTCGGATGGGGATCGATGGCAAGCGCGCTCATGCGGAGCCTTCCGGCCGCAGGATCATCCCCTCGCAGCAGCAGATCTCACCGCGCGCCTGGACGGCAGCGTAGTTCCTGCAGGTCTGGCAACCGGCCCAGAAGGCCGGATCGCTCGTGAGCTCTTCTAGCGGAACGACCCGAAAGCCCAGGGACAGGTTGAGAGCCTTGACCTGGGGCGAAGTCGTCAGGCTCATCAGGGTGGCCTGGGGAAAGCGCTTCTTCGAGGATTCGAACAGGACCATCTTCAAGCGGCGCCCAAGGCTGCGCCCGCGGTACTGCGGATCGACGACCAGCCCGGAATGGGAGACGAAGGCCCCGTCCTGCCAGTCCGACCAGTACCCGAAGCCGATCAGCTCCCCCCGGTCGAGGGCCACGGCCGCGCGGCCCGAGACGATCTTCTTCGTGAGCCACTCGACCGATCGCTCGGCGATGTCATGCTCGCTGGCCGCCGCCCGGATGAGCTCCGAGGCGGCGGCGGCGAAAGGGGCGTCCTCGGGCAAGGCCTCTCGAACCACGATGGGACCGATGCCCGCGTCCGAGGTCACGACGTGAGGGCTCCCAGCACGGCGGCGGCGGTCCAGAGACGGTTCTCGGCTTCATCGATCACCGCCGAGGAGTTGGAATCGAGCACGTCGTCGGTCACGACGATGTTGCGACGCACGGGCAGGCAGTGCATGAAGAACGCGTTGTCGGTCTTGGCCATCTTGTCGGTGTCCACGACCCACTCCTTGCGCAGGGGCGCCTTGGCCTTGGCTTCCTCCTCGAAGCGCCCGTAGTAGTCGAGCGAGCCCCAGGCCTTGGCGCAGACGACCTGCGCGCCGGAGTAGGCCGCGCCGATGTCCGCGGTCTCCTGCAGGGATCCCCCCTGGGCCTCGGTCCGCTCCCGCGCCGCCGCCATGACCTCGGGGTCCAGGGCCCACCCGTCGGGCCGCAGCACCGTCACGTCCATGCCGAGATTCGCGGCGGAAAGGAGCTGGGAATGGGGCGTCGCCACCGGGAGCGACTTGGGGTGCCAGGCCCAGGTCAAGACGTACTTCTTGCCCCGTGTCTCCCCCAGCTTCTCGACCATGGTGGTCGAATCCGCCAGGCCTTGCATCGGATGCCAGCGGTTGGACTCCAGGTTGATGACCGGGACCTCGGCGAACTCCGCGAAGCGGTGGATGAACTCGTCCTTGGCCAGCTCCGCGTAGCTTCCGGTGACGTCCGCCTTGTCGGAGCCGACGGTGATCAGCTCGGACTTGCGGATTCCGACCACGTGGCACATGCGCGTTATGACGGGAGCCAGCTCGCGCACGTGCTCCTGGGTGTTGCCGTCCATGACGACCCGCTCGCCACACTCGAAGTTCCAGGTGTCCCTGCCCGGGCTGATGGCGATGCCGTGCCCCCCGTAGCGGGCCATGGCCGACTCGCAGGAGATGCGCGTGCGCACCGAGGGGTTGAAGAAGATCAGGGCGCAGACCTTGTTGAACAGGTCCACCTTGGCACGCCCGGACTTGATGGAACGGGCGAAGTCGATCAGTCCGCGCACCTCCTCCACGGAGATGTCGAGGGTCGAGAACAGACGCTTCGTTTCCAGGCGCATCAGGCTCCCCCTGCCTTGGCCGCGCGGGCGACAGCCTCGGCGAACTCGGGGCCCTTCTCTTCCAGGTCGTAGGTCACGCGCTGGCTGGGCTTCTTGATGTCGATGATGCGTCCCAGATCGATCGGCGTTCCGACCAGGACCAGGTCGCAGTCGACCGCGTTGATCGTCGTCTCGAGGTCGTTCATCTGCTTCTCGCCGTAGCCCATGGCCGGCAGCAGCGTCCCGATGTCCGGATACTTGCGGTACGTCTCTGCCAGCTCCCCCACCGCGGAGCTACGCGGATCGACGATCTCGGCAGCCCCCCACTTCTTGGCGGCCACGATGCCGGCACCGTACTTCATCTCGCCGTGGGTCAGGGTCGGACCGTCTTCGACGACCAGCACACGCTTGCCGCGAATCGCATCGGGGTCCTGCACGCTGACGGGCGAGTTGCCGTACACCAGCATCGCCTCCGGATTCAGCTGCTTGGCGTTCTTGACGACCTCGTCGATACCGGCCTTTTCGGCCGTGTCGACCTTGTTGAGCAAGATCATGTCCGCCCGCTCGAAGTTCGTCCGGCCGGGGAAGTAGTTGAGCTCGTGTCCGGGGCGATGGGGGTCCGCCACGACGATCCACAGGTCCGGCTTGTAGAAGGGAGTGTCGTTGTTGCCGCCGTCCCAGAGAATCACGTCGGCCTCCTTCTCCGCCTCGCGCAGGATGGCCTCGTAGTCCACTCCCGCGTAGACCACCGCGCCGTTCTTGATGTGCGGCTCGTACTCCTCCATCTCCTCGATGGTGCACTTGTGGTGCACCATGTCCTCGAGGGAGGCGAAGCGCTGCACGGCCTGCTTGGCCAGATCGCCGTAGGGCATGGGATGGCGAATGGCGATCGTGCGCAGCCCCTTCTCCCGCAGCAGGGAGACGACCCGGCGCGAGGTCTGGCTCTTGCCGCAACCGGTGCGCACGGCACACACGGCGATGACCGGCTTGGAGCTCTCGATCATCGTCTTGTCGACGTCGAAGCGCGAGAAGCGCGCGCCGGCCGACTCCACCGTCTTCTGGCGCTCGGCCATGTAGTCTTCGTCGATGTCGGAGTAGGCGAAGACGACCTCGTCGACGTCGTGCTTCTTGATCAGGTCGACGAGCTCCTCCTCCGGATGAATGGGGATGCCGTCGGGGTATCCGGGCCCGGCCAAGGAAGGCGGGTAGCGGCGGTCGTCGATGTGCGGGATCTGGGTGGCGGTGAAAGCCACCACGCGGTCATCGGTCCCGCGGTAGCAGGTGTTGAAGACATGGAAGTCCTTGCCGGCGGCTCCCATGATCAAGATCTTCTTCGACATCGTTCTCGTTGCTCCTGTCGTCGACGGGTTCGGGGTG
>JAUIEE010000399.1 GCA_030428965.1 bacterium
GCTCGGAACCCTCCAGGAAGACGGGGGAGACCAGCGTCAGGTCGGGCAGGTGGGTACCGCCCGCGTAGGGGTCGTTGAGCAGCACGGCGTCCCCTGGCCCCATGGGCACCTGTGCGATCGCGGCCTGGACACTCAGGGGAGTCGATCCCAGGTGCACCGGGAGGTGCGAGGCCTGCCCGATCATGCGCCCCTGGCCGTCGAACAGCGCGCAGGAGAAGTCCCGGCGTTCGCGGATGTTGGGCGAGAAGGAGGAGCGCTGCAGCGTGGCCCCCATCTCCTCCGCCACCGAAGCGAACAGATGGTGGAACACGTCCAAGCGCACCCGATCGCCGGGGCCTCCGCTCGCGGCCAACCCCCTAGCGCTCCTCTTCCGGGTAGTCCTGAACCTCGTAGGGCACGTAGTCGAGCACTTCCCAGCGCTGGATGGGCACGATCTGGACCGTGCCGTCCTCGAGGGCGCGCCGCCAGATGACCGAGCGCACGGTGCGCACGAGGCCCTGGCCCTCGTGTTCCTCGCGCTCGAGGCTGGCGCGATCCCCCGGGGGAACCCCGTCGCCCTGGACGCCGGTCGGTCGGCGGGCCGTGACGTAGATGGAGAAGACCTTGCTCTCCACCGTGAGCAGGTTCTGCAGCTCCCCCTGCACGATCGGATCCAGCTCGAGCCAGCCGTCCAGCTCGGAGAGGTCCTCGAAGGAGCTGAAGTACTGCCGGACCAGGACCTCTTCGCCGTACTCGTCCAGCGGCGGGTCCTCGTTCTCCTCGACCTCTTCGTCCTCGGTGTTGCGGTACTCGATGACCTCGTCCCAGAAGTCGAAGGGCACGTCGCGGTCGTCCAGGAGAGCCTTGAGCACCGCGGGAGGAGCCGTGTTCACGTTGACGGCGATGCCGGACTCGACGGAGGAGGAAGCGCCGCCTCCAGCCGCAGGCGTGTCGGCTGGAGTATCGGGCTCATCGTCATCGTCGTCATCGTCTCCGTCGTCATCATCGGTGTCGTCGTCATCATCGTCGTCGTCCTCATCCGGCGGCGGAGTTCCCCCACCCTGCCGCGAGGCGAGGATGTCGCCGCGCTCGTCCCGGGTGACGACCGAGGTCCAGGTCGTGAGGAAGCTGCCGAGGGAATGCACGACATCGTCGCGCTCATCACGGAAGTCGCGGAACAGGTCCTCGGGGAACAGGTCGCGGTCCAGGCCGACGAACTCCCGCAGGGAAAGCGGCAGGCCGACGTCCTCGTTCTCCTCGTCGTCCGAGAGCAGAACCGGTCGCGGCAGGATCTGGTCGTCGCGACGGAGCATGCACTCCCGCATCGCCTCGGCGATGCGCCGGGCCTGACCGCCGTCGATCTCGGCCGTGGTCCCCTTGCGGCTGAACTCGATCAGCCGCACCAGACGCTCGAAGGCCTTCTCCGCTTCTTCCTCGTCCTCGGTGAGGATCGTCAAGAGGTTGAACTTGCTGTCCTCGTCCTGGATCAGGATGCGCAGGCGCACCTCGTTGAGCTCCGTGCGCTGGGGCCGCGCCCAGGCGTCCTCGCGGGAATCGGTCGGACCCGAGCCCCCTTCGCCTCCCTCGCCGCCGCCGCCGCTCAGTCCGTCGAGACCACCGCCCTCACCGCCGCCGGCTCCGGCCTCGCCGTCCGAGCGCAGGTCCTCGTAGACCTGCAGCAAGACAGACTCGATGGCCTCGTCCATGGCGCGCAGGGTCTCCTCGTTGCGGGAGACGCGCGCATCGGTACCGGTGCTGATCGAGATCTGGAACACGATCATCAGCAGCACGAACAGGACCATGACGGCCAGCATCAGGGCCGCTCCGCGCCGGGATCCGTTCGCTCTGACGGGCTCGAGGGGCTTCATCCGGACTTCTACGACCGGCCCCGCGCGATCTTCCCGTTCCTTCAGAGTTCGGGCTGGAACTCGCTTCTCTGGATGATCCGGGGGCTGATGGCGAAGATAACGTGTTCCTTCTCGATCTGCTTGAAGGTCGAGCGGAATAGGTGCCCGAGCAGCGGGATGTCCCCCAGGAGGGGGATCTTGCTGACCACGTCCTGGCTGCGCTCCTGGGTCAGCCCCCCGATGACCAGGGTCTGGCCCGGCTCCAGGTAGACCACGGTGCGGGCGGTGCGGTAGGCGATGATGGGCACGTCGATGCCCGACGAGCTGTCCTCGGCCGTGGAGACCGTGCGCTGGAGCCCCACCGCCTGGGAGCCCTCCAGCCGCACTTCCAGCGCCAGCATCTTCGAGCCCACGACGCGGGGGCAGATGTAGAGCTTCACCCCGACGCGCTTGTAGTCGATGGTCGCGTTGAAGCCGCCGTTGGGCGTGATGCTGCCCACGTTGAAGAAGGGAATCTCGAGGGCGCTCTCGAGCTGGGCGATGCCCCCCGCACGCACCACGGTCTTGGGCCGGGAGTCGATGGAGACGTTCTGCCAGGTCTGGACGACCTCCAGCACCGCGTTGAAGGCGACCTGGTCCTGGACGGCCCCCAGGGTCAAGAGCGCCTCGAAGGGATCGGAGGCGTTGCCGAAGTTGTAGCCCAGGCTCTTGATGAAGTTGCTGTCGCCGAAGCCGAAGATCGGCGTGTCCTCGTCGACGCCGCGAATGCCGATGTCGGTCGTGTTCGTGTCGACGATCTCGATGATCTTGGCCTCGAGCTCGATCTGCGGAACCCCCGCGGAGAACGTGTCGAGGAAGTACTCGAACTCGGCCAGCATGTTGCCCGTCGCCGTGACGATGATCACGTCCGAGAGCTCGACCGGTCCGGACGCCGCGGGAACCTCGGCGGCGAGGTTGCCGTAGTACTCGCTGTCCCAGCTGCCGAGGACCTGGTACTGGACCACGCCCGGCACGAGAGCCGCCGCGACCCCGGTCTCGGGCTCGGGCGCCGGCCGGGGGACGAAGGCGAAGGGCTCCATGGCCGTGATCAGCTCGATCAGCTTGGCCGCCTTGCCCACCGGCATGGTGTAGGGCTTGGTGATGAACTGGGTCCCCTCGCCGTCCGTCTTGACCAGGATGCGCTCACCGAAGCGGATGTAGGGGGACAGTTCCGCCGGCTCGGGCAGCTCGGGGCCACGGGGCTCCGCCTCGAGGGCCTCCTGCAGCGCCGCGGCCGTATCGAGGTCCGGCAGGGCGTAGGGATCCTCCTCCAGGGAGTCCGGATCCACGGGAGTCTCGCTCTCGGTGCCCAACACGGGCTGGGCTCCCCGACGCACGATCATCTCCCCCAGGTCCTCGACGCTGCCTTCCTCGCCGGCCTTGGGCGCCGAGGTGCAGGCGCTGCCCAAGGCCAGCAGCACGAAGGCGCCGCATAGCCCCCACGGGGACCGTCGGTCAGCGTTCAGGCGAAGCGGCGCCTGTTCCGTCATCCGGGACTCTGGGGGCTGGGGTGATTCTGGGGAGGGCTCCCGCGGGGCGCGGGAACTAGAGCCGGGCCTTCACGTCCGTCGTGAGGTCCGGAATGATGCGGCCGTCGGAATGGCGAATCACCTTCCAGACGCCGCAATTGCCCTTCTTCTTGCGAACGAATTCGCAAGCCCGGGTCACCAAGGTCCTGGCGCGGTTGCGCAGGGCCTTCCCTTCGGCCGAGTTCGGGTCGATCTTCTTGCGCTTCATCTCCTTGATAGGCTCGGTCTCGTCCATGCACTCGTCGTAGTCGATCTTGGCCGGATTCGAGACCTTGCGGGAGTCGGAGATGCCGCAAACGAAATCGTTCTTGTCGACGATCCAGCCCGCCAGGAAGGCTTCGCTCGAGACCTCGGGCGAAGTGGCAGGCTTGGCATCGACTTGTCCCCCAGAAGCGAGACTGAGCGCCAAGAGGAGGAGGCTCAGGTGTCTTCTCATTGATCTCGTAGTGGCTGGTCGTTCGGTCGAGAAAACTCCAAGGGGACGGGGATCCACCGCCCGGCGCTCGACCTGCGGATAGATCGGCGCCAGGTCCTCTTAAACTACTTTAATTCTGGCCATTTCCGCCAGGGTGGAGTCGGGGTCCAGGGGGTCCCGGGGGACCTCGCCAGCCGCCCTAAACGACTGTGGGAGGGCCGCTTAGCCCTCCCACAGAAAATCGCACAAGAGCTTGGTGAGACCAGGAGCCCGGGGGAAAGGGCTTCGGACGCCGGAGGGCCAGCCCCCGCAGCGCGGCGGGGCGGTCCTCTCAGCGCCGAATGCCCTCCCGTCGGGCGGCTAGGCCTGGGCCAGGGTCTGCTTGTGGGACAGCTTCACCTTGCCCCGGTCGTCGACCCCGATCACGACCACCTCGATCTCGTCCCCGACGCTGACCACGTCGTCGACGCGCTCGACGAAGCCCTCGGCCAGCTCGGAGATGTGGCACATGCCCTCGGTGCCGGGCAGGATCTCGATGAAGGCCCCGAAGTCCTTGACGCTCTTCACCGTGCCCTTGTAGCGAGCCCCGACCTTGGGGGTCTCGCACATGGCCTGGATCGACCGCACGCAGGCTTCGATCAGCGCTCCGTCGAGTCCGGCCACGGTCACGTGGCCGTCGTCCTCGACCGTGATCTTGGCCTTGTACTGCTCCTGGAGCCCCTTGATGTTCTTGCCACCGGGACCGATCAGGAAGCCGATGCGATCCTCGGGCACCTGCAGGCGCTCCATGCGCGGTGCGAACTCGGAGATGTTCGGGCTGGGACGATCGACGACGGACAGCATCTGACGCAGGATCCAGACCCGGCCTTCACGCGCCTGGGCCAGGGCATCCTCGAGCAGTTCGCGAGTCACGCCGGTGATCTTGATGTCCATCTGGAGCGCGGTGATCCCACGCCCCGAACCGGCCACCTTGAAGTCCATGTCCCCGTTGTGGTCCTCGGAGCCGAGGATGTCGGACAGGATCACGGTCTTGCCGTTCTCCTGAATGAGTCCCATGGCAATGCCGGCCACGGGCTGGGTGAG
>JAUIEE010000400.1 GCA_030428965.1 bacterium
CGATTTTCGCGGTCCGCCGTCGTCGCACTCGCCTGGCTGGCAAGCTTGGGTACGGGCTGCAGTCAGGATTCCGAAGACGCCTCGGCCCTGGCCGCACTGGCCCAACCCACCGGCCTGAAGGTCTTGCTGGTCGGGATCGACGGGGCCACGTTCCGGGTCCTCGACCCTCTGCTCGAAGCCGGACGCCTCCCCCACCTGCAGCGTCTGATCGAGGGCGGAACCCGGGGCGTACTGAAGTCGGACCCGCCTATGCTGTCCCCCGCCATCTGGACGAGCATCGTGACCGGGCGCAGCCGCGATGCCCACGGGATCATCAACTTTCTGAGGAGCCGCGATCCCGACGTGCTCATCCGCTCGGGGGATCGACAGGTCGGAGCGCTTTGGAACTGGATGGAAGCCTTCGGCAAGGACACCGGCTTCGTGGGGTGGTGGGCCACCTGGCCCGCGGAACCGGTGCAGGGCTGGATGGTCTCCGACCGCATTTCGCGCACGCGCATGACGGAGTGGACCGATGGCCCCCAGCAGGAGTTCCTCGTCTACCCCGAGTCCCTCGTCTCCGAGCTGCGTCCCCTCGTCCGCAGGCCCCACCCGCCCGACCTGAAGGAGATCGGGGCCCTGATCGATTGGAGCGAGGAGGAACTGGCGGAGCTACGCGACGTCGAGCAGCCCCTGTTCGGCCATGGTCCCAGCGTCTTCAAGTACGCCTACGCCTCCCAGCGAACGGTGGAGGAGATCGCGCTGGAACTGCTCGGACGCGGCCAGCCCGACCTCACGGGGGTGTTCCTGATCGCCAACGACCCCATCTGCCACACGTTCTGGCACTTCTACGAGCCCGAGGCCTACGAGGGCGTCGACCCCGATCGCGCCCGACGGCTCGGCCAGCTCCCGAACGCCTTCAGCGAGCACAACGATCGCTACCTGGGCCGGCTGCTGGAGACCGTGGACGACGACACCGTGGTGCTGATCGTCTCCGACCACGGCTTCGAAGCCTCCGGTGAACTGCCCGAGCAGGTCGAGAGCGCGGGTGTCGAGGGCATGGGCGACGTGAAGAGGGTGGCCCTGGGCCAGTCCGGCGCCCACCACGAGGACGGCATCCTGATCGCCCATGGGCCCGGCATTCGCAGCGGCGTCCAGGTCGAAGCCCACGTCTTCGACGTCACCCCCACGATCCTGGCCCTCTTGGGCCTGCCCGTGGCCGACGACATGGACGGTCGCGTCCTGACCGAGCTGTTCGAGCCGGAGTTCCTCGAGGCCTATCCCGTGCAGCACATTCGATCCTACGAAGAGCACGTGCACCCCCCCCACCATCGTGGGCTCGAGGATCTCGAGGATCCGGAACTGCTCGCGCGGCTGCGCGCCCTGGGCTACGTTCGCTAGCCCAAGGGCGCGATCCAAGACGGCCAGACTCCCCGGGAGCGCGGAGAGGCTGGCCGAGGGGCTTCGCACGTAGCAAACCTCGCTCTAGTGCTTCTCGAGGCCTACGGGCACCTCGAGGGTGAGCGACTTGCCCTGGCGCAGTACGGTCAGCGAGACGATGCCGCCGAAACCCACCTCGCCTTTGATGGTATCCAGGATCGACTCGGAGGCGGAGCGCCCGTTCATGGAGATGATGACGTCGTAGCGCTCGAGCCCGAAGCGATCGGCGTTGCTGCCGGAAGTGACGCTCGTCACCAGGAGGCTCTTGCCACGATCGATCCCGAGCTGGCTCGCGAGCGCCTTGCTCGGCCGCTCCGAATAGAAGCCCACGACCAAGCGGGTTCCGGGCAGCGTGAAGTTCGGGGGCAGGAGGACCGAGTCGATCGCGTGAACGATGCCGTTGGAAGCCTCGACGTCGTTGGCCACAAAAGCCGCTGCACCCACCTGGAGGCGACCTTCCCGCAGGGCGAAGCTCAGCTCCTCACCGGCGAGCGAACGGACGCGCCCCTCGGACAGCAACCCATCGGCCAGACGCCGGCCCGGGATCACGTGGTAGGTCAGCACCTGGGCCAGGGCCTGTCGGTTGGCCGGAGCCAAGAGGGCTTGGAGGGTTCCGCGGGAGAGCCGGGCGAAGGCATCGTCGGTCGGCGCCAGCACGGTCAGGTTCTCCTTGCCACGCAGAGCCGACACCAGGTCGGCCGCCTTGCAGGCTTCGAGCAGGGTCTGGAACGTACCGGCCGCCTGGGCCGTTTCGACCAGGTCCCGGGTTGTGGGCGTGAGGACCGAGTCGATGACGTGGATACGCCCGTTGCTGCAGACGATGTCGGCGGAGAGCACGGAGGCTCCGTCGATGCGCAGCCCCCCGTCGCCGACCCGAACGTCGATCTCCTGTCCCAGGAGCGTGGTCAGGGAGCGCGAACGGGAGACGTGCTGCGCGTCGAGGTCACCCGGTACGACGTGGTACTGGAGGATGCTCACCAGGTCGTGCTTGCCTTCGGGCGACAGGAGGTACGTCAAGGTCGCCTCGGGTAGCCGCCGGAAAGCGTCGTCGCTCGGAGCGAGCACGGTGAAGGGTCCGGACGCGCGCAGTGCGTGGGTCAGATCGGCTGCTTTCAAGGCCGCGGTCAACAGCTGGAAGGAGCCGGCCTCGACGGCCGTATCCACGATGTCCTTGGAAGCGTGGATCGGTTGGGCGTGGGAAAGCGCGAGCGGAGTGACGAGGAGTAGAGTCGAGATAGACATGGAACGGAACCGGAAGAGGTCGCGGCGAGGCGGAGGCCCCATGGGCTCCGCGGGTTGTCTCTTTCGATTCGCAGCGCCCTCGCCGTTGGATGCACGCGGGTGCATCCAATCCCGCCGGATCCCGCCCCCCTAGGCCTGGGCGAGCCCCTGGAGCCGAGTCACCGTCCTCCAGTTGCGGGCCGTCACCGTGGTTCCCAGCTTGCCCTCGAGGTACGTACCCGTCAGCTTGCTGCGCGCGACCCCATTCGGCAGGTGAAGGAAGACTTCCTTCCCCAGCACTCGAAACTCGTCGCCCGGCGAACGCTCGGGATCCAGGGCCGCGGCACCGGCGCGGGTAGGTTTGTCTTCCAGGAAGGCCACGTGCAGGTGCGCCAGCTCGCAGCCCTGCTCCAGGAAAGGATTGCTCTCGACCACCCGGCTCCACGCTTGGGCCGTTCGCAGCAGGACCGGGACGTCGTAGTCGTACTCGTCCGCGATGGCGCCGCGGATACGTGCCGCCATTCCCTTGGCCGCCTTCACCCCCGCCCGAAAGACGACGTTGCCACTCTGGACGTAGGTGCGCACCTCCTCGGCTCCCCCGGCCTCGAACAGGCGCACCAGGTCGCGCATGGCGAGCCGCCGCTTTCCTCCGACGTTGATCCCCCGTAGGAGGGCGATGTGGACCTGGGAAGGCACGCCGGGAGCCTAGCGTCCTTCGGTCAGCCGAAGGCCGGTCCGGAGGTGGATTCGGTCGCGGGCCTCTTCGTTGGCGTCGATGAGAACCGCCAGGAAGGACCCCGCCGAGACGTACGCGGCGTCAAAGAAGCGCTGCTCGACCAGCTCGTGCACGACCTGGGGCTCCTGGAAGACTGGACCCCCGGCCCCCACTTCGAACTCGACCCTGTAGGTACTCGTCGAGGAGTCGCCCATGAGGTACAGGACAGGGTAGCTCGGCTCGGCGTCCAGGGCCCAGTTCGCCGCGGTCAGAATACGCCCTCCGGTCGGAACCGGATAGGAACGTCCGAGCTCACCGTCCGGTGAGATCTCCGCCAGGCTAGGCCCCTGGGAACCTTCCTGGAGCAGCAACCAGCGACCGTCCGGACTGGGACGAATCCTCGTCTCGAGGTGCCCTTCGTACACGACCTTCGGGGACCAAGGGGGCTCTTGGCTCAGATCGAAAGACAGAAGGGAGCGACCGGTCGGGTTCATTCGCTTGACCAGCAGTCGACGGCCTTGGTCCACGAGCTGGGGGAGCATCAGGGTGGTTCCCTCGGTCGCATCCGCGTAGAGCTCCTGCAGCTCGACCGGTCGGTCCAACGGCGTGCGCAACAGCTGGGCTCCCTCGGGGCCGAAGCGACAGAAGTAGAGCGTGCGATCTTCGATGCTCGCCGCGCCCCCCATGAAGTCTCGGCGCTCGTCGGCCAAGAGCAGCCGCAGATCGGTCCCCTCCAGGTCGGCCCCCCAGAGCTGGTAGTTGCCCCCCGCCCCGACCACGACGCACGTCAGGTAGGAACCCGAGGGGTCGACGTTCAGGAACCCCTCCAGGGCCCATCGCTTCCCGGACCAAAGACGTGGGGGCCCCTTGCCGTCCACCCAGGAGAGCTGCAGCTCGCGCACCGAATCGTCGCCCGGCCACCAGACCACAGACCCCTGACGCGAAGCGTGGAAGGTGCCCGATTTCCAGGCCGCCGTCATGTCCAGCCCCCCCTCGATGGGTTCGGCTTCGCCCACGGTGGCGATGCGCTTCGCGTCCAGCTCCACGCAGAGGAGGACGTCGTCCCGGGAGAACAGGAGATGGCCCGGCGGATGCCAAGCGGCCGTTCCGGAATTCTCCACGAGCTCGGTCTGGATCCCCGTATCGACGTCGATGGCCACGATGGAATCGTAGGCTCCGCGCTCACTTTGCCGGAACGCACTCGCCAGGATCTGGCGCGTTCCGGGCCAAGAGCCAAGCACGTCGGGCGAGTGGGGCCACTGAATCTCGTCGCAGACGACGGGCCGTTCTTCGGTTTCTCCATCGGGTCCGATGAAGAGGAGGCTCCTGGGTCGAACCGACAGAACGAGGCGGCCGTCCTCGAGCCAGGCAATGGAACCGGAGGTGGTCAGGTTGGACGGCAAGCTCGAGAGGAACCGCTTCGGCCTCGAGCCGTCGAGGGCCACGATCGAAAGGTCGTAGCGCGAAGCCCCCTCGGAGGCACAAACGACGGCCAGATCTCGGCCGTCCGAGGAGAAGACCAGGGTCTC
>JAUIEE010000401.1 GCA_030428965.1 bacterium
GCGCAGGAGCGGTTCGAACTGAACTACCTTGCGCTGGTACGGGCCGCCTTCCACCGAGCGCGTCGTGCGTGCGTTGGCGATGTTCTCGGCGATGGTGTCGATGCGCGTGCGCTCCGCCCGGAGGCCGGAGGTCGAAGCCCGCATCCCTGAAAAGAGTTTGTTGAGGCCATTCATGGATCAGCGGCTCCCATCGACCGCCGCCTGCATGAGGCCGAAGTGGCCCCGCAGGATCGCGGCATAGGTTTCGTACATGAGTCGGTTCTCGCGCATGTCGTTCAGCTCGGACTCGAGGGTCACGTTGTTCCCGTCCGGGCGTGCCTCCGAGACCGTGTCCAGCTCGACTTGGGGGCGGACGCGGCGCGCTTCGGCGCGTCCGCCCTCCAGGAGGGCCGTCTTGAGGCGCTCTTCGAAGCGCACGACCTGACGCGTGTAGCCAGGAGTGTTCTGGTTCGCGATGTTGGCCGAGATCACCCGTGCTCTGAGCTCGGTAGCCTTGAGCAGCCTGGAGAGCAGGCGAACTTGCGAACCTTGACTGGCCATGACGCGCGACGGGCCGCCCTAGGCGACGAGCCCGAGCTCCCTCCAGAGCTTCATCTTGTTGCTCAGAGTGCGTGCCGTGACACCCAGGCGGCGGGCCGCCTCGGTCTTGTTGCCACGCGTGGCCTCGAGGGTGCACAGGATGGCTTCACGCTCGAGGTCGGCGATCTGGCGGTTGGCCAGCGGCGAATCGGCGCTGATCGCCCCCATGTAGCTGCCCTTGTCGGTCACCAGGGTGAACTGGGGCTTGCTGTTGCGCGCGGTCGACTCCGCCAGCACGTGGTTGGGGAGGATGGCCTCACCGTCCGAGAGGATCACGGCACGGTGCAGGGCGTTCTCGAGCTCGCGCACGTTGCCCGGCCAGGAGCGGCTCTCGAGCCCGCGTTCGGCCTCGGTCGAGATGACCGGCGTGTTCTGACCGTTGCTACGGGCGTAGAAGTCGGCGAAGTGACGCGCCAGGGGCAGGATGTCCTCCACGCGGTCACGCAGCGGGGCGATGTGCACCGGCAGGACGTGCAGCCTGTAGTAGAGGTCTTCGCGGAAGTTGCCGGCGGACACCTCGCTGGGTAGGTCGCGGTTGGTGGTGGCGATCACCCGCACGTTGACCTTGAGGGTGGCCGTGCCCCCGACGCGCTCGAACTCTTCCTCCTCGAGCACGCGCAGCAGCTTGGCTTGCAGGGCCGGGGAGATCTCTCCGATCTCGTCCAGGAGCAGGGTTCCGCCATCGGCCAGCTCGAAGCGCCCCTCGCGGCGCTTGTGGGCACCGGTGAAGGCGCCCCGCTCGTGTCCGAACAGCTCCGACTCGAGCAGTTGCTCGGGCAGGGCGGCGCAGTTGACGCGGATGAAGGGCCCGGTGTTGCGCGGGCTCTTGTTGTGGATGTGGTGGGCGATGCGCTCCTTGCCGGTGCCGCTCTCCCCCGTGATCAGGACCGTGCCCTTGGAGGAGGCCACGCGCTCCGCGGTCTTGAGGGTTTCGACCATCTGACGCGACTTGGCGACCAGCTGAACGCCGCGGTCCGGAGCGAACTCCGAGCGGAAGTACTCGTTCTCCTGGGCCAGACGTCGCGCCTTCTGCACGCGGCGGATGACGAGCTCGATCGCCTCGCGGTTGCAGGGCTTGACGAGGAAGTCCTCGGCGCCCAGGCGCATGGCTTCGACCGCGGTCTCGATCGTTCCGTGGGCCGTGACGAGCACGACGGGCAGGCCGCTGGCTTCGCGGCCCAGGGTTCGAACGAGCTCGACACCGTTCATGCCGGGCATGCGCATGTCGGTCAGGACCAGGTCGAAGGTCCCGCTGCGAACGCGTTCGAGGCCAGCCTCGGCGTTGTTGGCGGACTCAGCCTGATACCCCAGGGCTCGGACGGCTTCGGTGAGGAATTCCCTGGAGAGGGAGTCATCATCGATGATGAGAATACGCTGAATGGACATGTCAAACGGCTTGGGTTTTGGGGGACTGGGGTTCCGGCTGTACCGGTCGGAAGGGGATTCGAATGCGGATCTCGGCACCGCCGAGCTGACTGTGGGGAACAACCTCGACCGTGCCGCCGTGCAGGCGCGCGATGGTCGAGACCAGGGCTAGCCCGAGTCCGGTTCCCTCTGGACGGGTCGTGAAGAAGGGATCGAGCACCTGATGGCGATCGCCGTCCGGTATGCCGGGGCCGGAGTCGCGCACGAAGAGGACGAGGTCGTCACCTTCGGTGTGGATGCCGATGTGAATCTCGCCCTTGCCACGGATGGCTTCGATGGAGTTGGCGAGTAGATTGCGCAGGGCATGGCGAAGCTTGATCGTGTCCCCCCGGAAAGAAGGCGCATCGACCTCCTCGCGCAGCACCAGTTCGGACGGCGGACCACCGGACCAGAGCATGCTGCGGACCTCCGCGACCAGGGCGTCGGGTGCGATGCGGTTCGCACGCAGCTTCTCGGGGCTGCCGAAGGAGAGCAGGTTCTCGATGATCTCGTCGGCTTCCTCCACGCCCGCGGCGATGAGGTGACTCCAACGCGTTGCCGTCTCGTCGTCGCGGAAGCGGTCGAGTAGCAGGGAAGCGAAACCCTTGACGGCCGTGAGCGGGTTGCGGATCTCATGGGCGACGCCGGCCGCCAGGGTGCCGAGGGCAGCCATCTTGTCCGCCGTGTGGAGGCGCTGGGCCAGGTCGCACTCGTCCGTGCGGTCGTCGATGATCTCGACGCAGCCCTTGACCGATCCGTCCGCCAGCCGAACCTCGGAGGAGAAGGCGGCGAGCATGGCCGTGCGTCCGGAAGGCAGCGTGTGAGGTCGGATCTCCCCATCCGGCCGCATTCCATCCAGCACCGGGTGGGAGCTCTGACCCAGGAGCTCGGCGCGGCTCGACTCGAGGATGGACACTGCGGCTCCATTGGCCTGCACGAGCCTCCCTGCACCGTCGCGTACCACCACTCCGCACGGCAGGGACTCGAGCACGGCTTCCAGGTGACTCTTGAGGACGTCCAGCTCGTGGACCTTGCGCTCGAGCTCGGTGTTGGCCCGGCAGAGCTCTTGCTCGACGCGCTGGGCGCGAGCCTCCAGCTGGCGGTAGCTGTGCCCCAGCTTCTCGAGCATGGTCGGGAAGGAGCGCACGACCTCTTCGAGGCTGGCCGGCGCGTCCAGTTCCAGGGCCTGGATGTTGGAGGCCTGGCTCATCGCTTGCCTCCCTTGCCGCCTTCCCTGGCGAGCTTCTCCTCGAAGCCGCGCTTCCAGCGCACGAACTCGAGGTCGCTCTTGGCTCGTTCCTGGAGCTTGGGATCCCTGACTTCGAGCAGCACAGCTTCGAGGGCTGCCTCGGCCTCGCTCAAGCGGTTCAACTTCTCCAGGCAGCGCGCCTTCCAGTACAGGGCGGGACCGTCGTTCGGAAGTCGCTCCAAGAGCTGCAGTCCACGCTCGTACTGCCCGGCCAGGTAGCAGGCCTTGCCCTGGGCCAAGGCATCGGCGCTGTAGCCGGCGAACTCCTTGGCCTCGACCGGTTCGGGAAGCGGCTTCGGACCTTGTGTCTCGACCGGGCCTTGGGCCGGGGCTCCCTTGGAGCCCAGCAGGCTGCGTAGATCGTCACCGATGCCGGTAGGTGCCTGATGGGGCGCGATCCCCAGCAGCTCGAGCCCTTCGTTCACGACGGGGACCGGATCGTCGGCCACGGTCGTCACGGGAGCGTCGAGCAGGTCGAGCTCCATTTGCAGCAGGTTCACCTCGTTGCGCAGGTCCGCCAGGCGTTCGTCGCGCGCCCGCTCTTCGAGCATCGGCGCTTCGGTCACGGCCATCACCAGGCGCGGTGCCTGGTCAGGTTCCACGGCTACGCGCTCTTCCACGCTGGAGAGGATCTCGAGGCCTCGCAGGGTGTTCTCCAGAGCGGCTTCCAGCTTGGCCAGGTCGTTGCCGGGGGAGGTCAGGGCGGAAGCGACGAACAGGCTTCCCATGCCCGTGGTGAGCAGAGCTTGAAAGCGCATCATGGCTTCTGCCCTCCGGTCAGGTCCTCGGGCAGGGTGTAGCGGCCTTCGTAGGCGTCGATCGCCAGGTCGAATCGCCCGCGTTCCTCGAGCAGCTTGGCGGCGCCGACGTCGAGGCGGCTGCGCGCTTCGAGGGAGGAGAAGCTCGGACGCAGTTCGATGAACAGGTTCAGGGCGGCGCTGAGCCCGTCGCGGGCCTCGATGCAACGGCCCCATGCGACGACGACGCGAGCGCTCAAGTCTTCTTCCAGTGCTCCGCGGCCGAGGTAGAGTCCCTCCAGGATCTCGGCGGCTTGCTCGGCGCGGCCGGCATCCAGCTGCGCTTCGGCGTGCTGCAGGCGTTCTTCCGTGCGCAGGTCGGGCTTCTCTTCGCCTTCGTCCAGGCCGAGCCGCGTGCGCGCTGTCTTCCAGTACTCTCCGAGCCCCTGGTCGAGTCCGGCTGCCTGGGCCTCGCGGCAGATGAACAGGACGCCGACCTCGTCCTTCGCCACCAGGCCCAGTCGCGCCGCATTGGTGTAGCCCTTGCGGCGCTCATCGTCCGAGCCCTTCTGGGCGTACAGCAGCCAGGCCCGCCCCGCTTCGGCGAACAGGCCGACGCCTTCCAGCGAGACGGCCTGGATGTTGAGCATGCTGCGACGAATCAAGGGATCGTTCTCGTCCTTCAACTCGTCGAGCACGCGCAGAGCGTCCATGTGTTGCTCGAGGGCGTTGAGCGCTTCGGCTCGTACGAACTGGCGCTCGGAGCGTTCGATGGAGCTGTGGACCGGGTAGTTGGTCTCGAGGGAGTTCAGGATGTACTGGGCGTTCTCGGGGTTGCCCAGCTCCACCGAGCAGCGGGC
>JAUIEE010000402.1 GCA_030428965.1 bacterium
CAGGACCAGGCGCGTGTTGGCGTCGAGGAAGCGCTCGATCTTGAGGTCGGCGTCGTACTCGTCGTAGCCGGTGTTGGGCTGGAGGCCGAGGTCCCGTCCCGCGTGGTAGTCGCCGAAGAGCTTGCCCGTCCCGCCGACCAGGACGCCCAGGGAGTCGCCGCTGGCCAGGCTGACCTCGGCCCGGCCGATGTGGGAGCTCTCGGCGGTCGAGACGCGGTAGTCGAGCTGGCCCGCGAAGCCGCGGCCGTAGGCGTAGGGGTCCTTCGTGATGGCGTTGACCGTGCCGCCGATGGCGTCCGAGCCGTAGAGCACCGAGCTGGGTCCCTTGACGACTTCGAGCCGCGCGATCGAGAACGGGTCCACCGTGTTCCAGTACTGGTTGGGTCCGTCCCGGAAGACCGAGTTGTTCAGCCGGATGCCGTCGACCAGGAACACGTTGCGAAAGCCGGTGAAGCCACGGATGTAGGGGGAACCCTGGCCGTAGGAGGTCTCCTGGACCATCACCCCCGGCAGGTTGCGCAGGGCCTGGGGCGTCGTGCGGTAGCCGCGCTGGCGCAGGAGCTCGGCGTTGACGGACTCGACCGAGGCCGGGATGTCGAGACTCGACTCCGGCGAGCGGGTCGCGGTCACGAGGGTCTCGCCGAGCCAGACGGGCTCGTCGGAGCCCTCACCCTCCTGGGCAAGGTTCAGAGGGGCCAGGACTCCGAGGATCAGGGTACGAACGAGGACGGGAACGAGAGGGCGCATGAGCAGGGCAGGCCTTGGGTCCGGTTTCAGGGATCGCAGGGGCAGCCAACGGAGCCGTGCTCCCGAGGTTCAGAGCAAATCTCCGGGGCCGGGCCGCGCGTTGATGGGTCTCCGGAGTCCCTGCCTTGCCAGGACGGTGTGCCGGTCTAGCGCCGCATCGACTCGATCAGCGGGCGATCGCCTTCCTGGGCGCCCTCGAAATCGCGCCGAGAATGGACTCCGCGCCAGCCTTCGGCGATCAGGATCTGGGCGCAGACTCCGCCCAGGGAGTTGCCCGGACCCGGAAGCACCAGGCGCTCGGGGGCGAACTCCCGTAGGGCAACCCGCACGCTGGCCGTGAAGTCGTAGGGCGTGGCCACCTGGTCGCCGAAGGTGTACTGGCGCATGGCGGCGAGATCGGCGGACCAGGGGCTGAAGATGCGGCCGCGACCGTCGATCAGCGGGAGACGCGGCTTGCGGAAGCGCAGCTTGGCCAGGCGCAGCTTGGCACGCTCGCCCACGGACTTGGCCAGGGGGGTGTGGTAGGGGCCGTGCTGGGCCAGGCGGAAGGGGTAGGTCGTCTTGCCGAGCTGCACCTTGGGCAAGGTCTTCAAGAGATGGGAAACGCCCTTCTGGGTCCCCGCCAGGACGACGTAGCCCCCGAGGTCGATCGACGGGTAGGTCTCCCCGGGCGCCGATTCCAGCGCCGCTTCGATCTCACCCTCGGCATCCGGGTCCGCTTTCCAATCTTCGTCCACCCGGGGATAGATGACCTGTCCTCCCGCCTCGCCTTCCTCCTGCAGCAGCGCCATGTCCTGCACGAGCCGGAAGCCCTCCTCGAAAGACAGCGCGCTGGCGACGGCCAGGGCGGTGTACCAGCCCATCGAGTTCCCGAGGACGCACACGGTCTTGTTCTCGCTCAGGGCGAGAGCCGCGTCGCACATCGTGACCGTGTAGATCAGGGCCGCAGCGTTGGCGGGTCGCAGGTGTCGCGCCGGCTCGAACTTCGAAGCCTGGTCCAGCTCGAGCAGGGGATCCAGGTCGTACTCGCGCCGCAGACTCTCGGCACTGCGCACCCAGCCGTGGTCGGCGGGCAACGATCCCAGGGACTTCTCCGTGTAGGAGCCCCGTCCCGGGCACACGATCGCGACGCGCCTCATGCCAGGATCTCCAGGGCGGCGTCGAGGATGTCCTTCTCGCTCAAGAGGACCGCGTTGGCCGAGGTGCCGAGGGGCACGAAGGAGTCGGCCGAGCGCACCGATCGCAGGCGCTCTCCGAGGTCCGCCTCGGCCAGGTGGGCGATGACCGCGTCCGCGATGCCCGCCCCGGTGGCGCGACACTCGTCCGCCACGAGCACCTTGCCGCACTCCCGGGCGTGCTCCTCGATGGCGCCCAGGGGCAGCGGGTTGAGCCAGCGCAGGTCCACCACCCGGGCGCGCCGGCCCTCGGTCTCCTCGAGCTTCTGGGCGGCGCGCAGGGACATCAGGAGCCCGTTGCCGTAGGTCAGGATCAAGAGGTCGGTGTGCTCGGCTCCGTACACGCCGACGTCCCCGGGCAACAGGGCGCTCTCCGGGCTCCCGTCCGGAGCAGGGTAGTCGGTCAGCCAGGCTCCGTCGCCGGGCCGGAACAGGTCCTTCTCGTGGTAGAGCGCGATGGGTTCGAGGAAGCAGACCACGCGGCCCGAGTGGGCGGCCATGGCCAGGGAGCCGCGCAGCATGCGCACGGCGTCGTCGCCGCGGGCGGGAACGGCCAGGACGATGCCGGGAATCTCGCGCAGGGCGCCGATCGAGTTGTCGTTGTGGAAGTGGCCGCCAAAACCCTTCTGGTAGGCCAGGCCCGCAATGCGCACGACCATCGGGTTCTGGAACTGACCCGCCGAGAAGAAGGAGAGCGAGGAGGCCTCGCCTCGAAGCTGGTCGATGGCGTTGTGGATGTAGGCGAGGTACTGGATCTCCGGGACGGGCAAGAGGCCGATGTGTCCCATGCCCTGGGCCACCCCCAGGATGGTGGTCTCGTCGAGCAGGGTGTCGAAGCAGCGCGCGGTTCCGAAGCGCTGCTGCAAGCCCTGGGTCACCCCGTACACGCCGCCCTTCTTGCCCACGTCCTCGCCGAAGAGCATGAGCTCGGGGTGGCGGATCATCTCGTCGGTCAGGGCCGCGTTGATGTGGGCGGCCATCGTGCGGCGGGTGGCGGACTGCACGCTCTCCGGCAGGCGACGGAAGACGGCCTCGCGCCGTTCGCCGGGGATGCGCTGGGTCGCCACCCGACGGCATCCGATCTCGTCGTAGGGGGCGAGGGGAGCCATGACCTGGGCGCGCGTCGCCAAGCGCTGGCGGTCGCTCGCTTCCTCGGAGGCCGCCTGCACGCGCTCGCGGGTGTGACGGACCAGGGCCAGGAGCTCGGCTGGATCCGCCGCGCCGCTCTCGACCAGGCGCCGCGCGTTGCGCAGCAGCGGGTCGTTGGCTTCGATCTCCTCGATCTCGTCGATGGTCAGGTAGGTCGTTTGAACGTCGCTGCCCGCGTGGCCCCACAGGCGCACGCAGTGCAGCCGCAGGAAGACCGGGGAGCGCGTCGAACGGCAGTCGTGAACCGCGGCCGCGACCGCGTCCCAGATCTCGTCGATCTCGCCGCGTGCTTCGTGGTAGCGCAGGTGCGGAAGCTGGGCGTAGAGGTCGCTGACCCAGTCCGTCGGCGTCTCGACGGAGATGCCGCGCTTGTTGTCTTCGCACACGAACAGGACCGGCGTGGGGTTGCCGCGGCGCTTGGAGTAGCGCGCGGAGTTGACGCCGGTCAAGGCCGTGGCATGGTTGACGCTCGCGTCCCCGAAGCTGCACATCACGATCGAGTCCGCGGGCAGCCCCGTGTCGATCTGCAGTCGCCTGGCCCGGGACATGGCGAAGGCCAGGCCCATGGCCTTGGGGAGGTGGGAAGCGATCGTGCTGGTCTGGGGCGGGACCCACAGGTCGCGGCTGCCCCAGACCTTGTGCCGTCCCTCGGAGATGGGGTCCTCGGCCGAAGCGCACAGGGACAAGAGCGTGTCGAAGGTGGGGGTGCTGCCGGCCTGCTTGCGCTGGCGCGCCATCATCAGCGCGCCCGATCGGTAGTGCAGGAACGCCGGATCGCTGGTGCGCAAGAGGGCTCCCAGGACGACGTTCTGCTCGTGCCCGGCGCTGGAGATCGTGTAGAAGCTGCGGCCGGTCTTCTTCAGCTCCCGGGCGGCCACGTCCAGGGCGCGCGAGAGAACCTGGTCCTCGAACAGCTCGACGGCCTTGCGAGCGGAGAGTCCGCCGTTCTCCCGCAGGGGATCGTCCGCGTCCAGGAGCGTCGGAGCGGCCGTGGCCCCGGACAGGTAGGACTCGAGGTTCTCCTCGACGATCGCGACGCGGTTGGTACTCAAGCGGACCTCGACCCCCGGGAGGGCGGCAGAGGGTAGCAGGCAAGAGGCCCCGTTCCAACGCCGCCCAGGCGCCTCGACGCGCAGATTCACGGATGGGCTGAAGATCGGTGTGCCCGCTGGACGAAGGTCCCCAGGACCTTCGCTCGCCCATGCCTACCTGGACCCTCTTGCCCGACTTCGTGCTGCTCCTCGGAGCCTGGATCGTCGGCTGCAACGCCCTGGCTCCGCTCGCGGCGCGCAGGCTCGGGCGCAACGTCTCCACGGTTCCCCTGGTCGGTGCGTCGCTGCTGGGGGCCGGGCTCTACTCGAAGACGGGATCCTGGGCCTGGGCCCTCGCGGCCGTTCCCCTGGACGTGGGCACGCTCGCGTTCGTCTTCGGCTTGCCGGGCCTCTTGCGCGAGCTGCGGGCGACCTCGTTCCGCCGCCGACTTCATCGCTTCGTTGCGCGCGAGGAAGACCGCACGGTCACGATCGAGCTCTTTCGCGACTCGCGTGCCGTCTTGACCTTCCTGTTCGATCCTCGCGCTGAGAGGGATCCGCGCACCTCGAGGCTCGTCCGCAGCGGAGTCTGCGGGCGCTGGAGCGGGGGGCCGGAGGGCTTTCTCCTCGCTGACGATGCCGGGCAGCGCCGTCTCGCCCTGCTTCCCGAGGGGAAAGCCTACGTGACCGCCGAGGCGACCCCCGC
>JAUIEE010000006.1 GCA_030428965.1 bacterium
CCGAACTCCTGGCCCAGGGCTTCGATCCGGTCCTGATCGACAGGGTGGCTTCCCGTGTCGTCGGCAACCAGTACAAGCGCCAACTTCCCCTGATCGCCAAGCTGTCGGAGCGAACGATCAACCACGACTTCCGCTACCTCCGGGATTGGAAGCGGTAGGGCACGACGGGGAGAGCTTTCCCCGAGCGCCCCTCTCAGCTCCGGACGCAGCCCTCAGCCCAAGAGCTGCCGGCAAAGTGCGTCCAGGTCCACCGAGCGGATCTCCTGGGCTTCGATCGGACCGAGCTCGGTGAACTTCTGCTTTTCTTCCTCGGAACGGAGCGACGGGCGCCTGGCGCTGGTCTTGTTCTCCGCCGGTGAGAAGCCGAGCGGCTCGGCGCCGACGCTCTTCAGGTTTTCGGGCAGATCCTCGGGCAGTTGCTCGCAGCGCTCGAGTGCCTTGCGCGCTCGACGGCAAACCTGCAGGGTGTCCTTCAGGTTCTTGTGGATGCGGTTCAAGCGATCGATGTCCGGATCCGGTCCTGCCAGGGAGCGCCGCACCTTGGCGCAGGCAACCTCGAGGACCGCAATGAGCGTGTTCAGCTTGCGGCGCAGGCGCTTGCGATATTCGGGCGAGTCGAGGTGGGAGTCGGAGTAAGGCCTGTCCTCAAATTCTGCGCTCATAGGAAGTAGATCTCGGGCTGCGGTAGCGGAATGACTGCACCCGAAAACTATCCCAGGAATCCGGCGCGGGTCGGTTTACCCCGGAGAAACGTGGATAGGGAAGAGTCTTCCCGATCCTAAGCGGCGATCTCGGCGCTGATCTCGTCCGGCGTCGGAAGCAGGAGGGTCACCGGGCAGCTCGTGAAGCCCTCGACGGACATGGAGCCCTGCGCCTGGAGCAGCGGATCGCCCTCGTCGTAGTCCAAGGCCGGTCGGACTCCAGCGCGCACGCCCTGACAGCCTTCGGAGTGCGCCGATGCCCCGGGCATCCAGGTCCGGATCACCGTGTCCAGGGCGCCCGCCACGAAGTTTCCCACCTCGAGCAGGGCATCTTTTTCCGCACGCTCCAGCTCGCGCGTCTTGCGCAGGTCCTCGATCTCGTGGTCCTCGAGCATCATGAGAAGCCCGGCCAGGGTCATGGCGTCCGGCAAGGGGATCAGGAAGCAGCCCGAGGAGCGACCGTGCTTCCCGTTCAACCCGACCTTGAAGGAGATGTGCACCTGGTCCTCTCCTGCGGAGCGTGCCCGCACCTCCTCGGCGTAGGCGAGCTCCAGCTCGATCTCGCGGTCGAGGATCATCCCGAGGTCGATCGCGAGGCGATCGAAGACCCGTCCGGCCAGGTCGGCCCCGCTCAGGGTTTGGTGTTGGAGAGTGCTTTGCATGGGAGCGCTAGATCTCTTCGAGATCCGGCGCCCGAATACTTAGTCCAACCGCGCGGAATCGACTTGTCGGAAAGCCTTTCCGACTCCTCCCGCCCTGGAAGGCCCTAGGGCTGCGCCGAATCGACCAAGCTCAGGAGCTCGGTCGTGGCGAGTTTGCCGACCGCGATCATCTCGTGGTCGCCCAGGAAGGCGTGCACCGTGTTCACGTTCCCGACCTTGCCGACCAGGACCTGGTCCGGGCCGGGCTGCCCGGAGGGGGGAGCGGGCCGACTCAGGAAGAACACCGACTGAAGGCCGTCGCCGTACACCCGCTTGAGCCAGGAGGCCCCGCCCGTAGGGCTCTCGACCTCACCCGGCTCGCCGAGCTCTTCGAACCCGCGCGGCAAGAGACGGGGACGCAGAGCGCTGCGGATTCGCTCCGGACGGGCCACGGTCTCCTGCGCGGTCGCTCGGTGGAAAGCCACCTGCTCGATCGGGGGGTTCAGGGAGAACGATTCGTACTCCATGCCCAGGAGCGGCAGTCCGTCGGCATCCAACTCGACGTAGCGCAACACGATTCCGGTCTGGGCGTCCAGGGCGACTTCGAAGGCGTTACGCCCCGCCTCGCGCGGCTCGATGCGGTACGGCCAAGCGGCCCGTCCGGCGAGCGCCAGCCCCTCGCCCAAGGGTACGAGCTCGTAGTTCTTTCGGAACAGGCGCAGATCCCGGATGGCGAAGTCGCGATAGCGGAAGTGGAAGCCCTCGTGCAACTTCTGCCGGCGCAGGAACTCCTCGGGGCGGGCCTCGAGATCGGTCAAGACCTCGAACGGCTCCAGAGTGAAGTTGCCTAGCCCGTCGGTCACGACCAGCTCCCGGTAGGCAAGGTGCCGGGTGGTCTCTTCGCCGCGCTCGAACAGGTGCAAGCGCCGCACGCCGGCGTGTGCGACCTCGAGCGGGGCCGTGGCGCTGGACTGGTAGAGCGCTCGCGTCTCGTCCGCGCTGGACGGGGACGGAGAAGACTCGACGGAGGTGGATTGCACGGACGGCGCCCAGCTGCGCATGTGCTGCGGAAACCGGGCCGGCTCCAACCCTTCGCCCTGGACCAGGCGCGCCAGGGTCCCGGGCTCGTTCTCGACCCACTCGCGGGAGAGCTCCGCGTCGGCGCCCGATCCACGCGCCAGGACCTCGGCGAGGGGGTCGGGAGACTGGGCGCGATCGAGTCGAACGATTTCGAAGCTCCAGTCGCGCTCGCGGGTCAGGACCCCGTCGCCCGCAGGCCCGAGCACTCTCCAGGTGCCCAGGACCAGGGTCGCCGCGGCCGCGGCCAGGACCAGGGTGCGTCGCCAGGACCGGGGTGCGGGCTGTCCCCGCAGGAGGCGCCCAACCTCCCGATCGAGGGTGCGCGGGGCCTCCAGTCGCTCGAGGTCGCCCACGAAGCGCTCGCTCGTCGCGCGATCGGAAGCGCCGAGCTCCTCTTCGACCAGCCGCTCGAGGACGGCCGGAGCATCGATTTCGGGTAGTGAGGTCACGGCCTGCACGACGCGCTTCTCGAGCTCCCAGGATTCGGGCGCCGCGCGCTGCGCAAAGTCGATGGCCACCCTTTCGTCGAGCTCGCGGGGCGCGGGCAAGGGGGAGAGCTCCCGGAGCGCCCGCGTCACCATGGAGTCTTCGGGCGCTTCGAAGAGACCTCCCTCGAACAGGGCCTGCACGCGCCGGTCGAGCTCTCGGGGAGCCCGCAACGGCTCGCTCGATGCGAGCGCCTCCCGCAGGGCTTCGTCTCGGCGCACCCAGAGGGCGCAGGCTGGGCAACCCTCGGGGTGATCGAACACGCCGGGCTTCGGCTCACCGGAGGTGAGGCCGAACCAGGCTGCTCGGAATTCGTGGCAGGAAGAAGACACCGGTTGGCTCAGCCCAGGTAGTGCTTGTCGAGAACCGGCAACAGCTCTCGCTCCAAGGCCTCGTGGGCTCGTGAAAGACGGGACTTGACCGTTCCCAGGGAGATCCCGAGCACCTCGGAGATCTCCTCGTAGGAAAGTTGCTGGGGATAGCGCAGAACGGTGATCGTCCTGAGCTTGGGAGAGAGGCGGTTGATCGCCTTCTGGATCTCGGCCTCGAGCTCCTTGCGGGAAGCTGACTCGCTGGGCATCTCCATCTCCTCGTCGCGCAGCTCGAACTGACCCCCGGGACCGAACTCTTCGGAGACCGACTCGAGCGAGGCGAGCCGGCGCGTGCGCGAGCGTCGCTTGAGGTCGATGCTGGCGTTCACCGCGATGCGGTAGACCCAGCTCGAAAAGCGAGACTGGAAGCGGAACTCCCCGATTCGTCGGAAGAGAATTCCGAAGGTCTCCTGGGAGGCGTCCAGGGCATCGGTACCGTTCCCGGTGGTCCGGAAGCAGACGTTGTAGACGCGATCCTTGAAGCGGTCGTAGAGGACGCGGAAGTCCCCCTCGAGCGCGGTGGGGACCTGCCCTCCCTTCAGGGCCTTCTGGCAGGACAGAACGAGGTCGGCGTCAGGATCGGTCTTCATGGTCGGGTGGCACCGGTAAGCGACCTTAGGACGCCCCTTCTCGGGCCCGAGGTTCCCTCCGAGCCGAATTCCTACTCCCTAGAAGGACCTCGGTCCAACCCCCCCGGGATGGCCCAGGGATTCCCGGGCGCACCGCCTCCAGGAACGGACCTCCGCGGCCGGCACTCCGGGTTCGGCAAGCCCGAAATCAGCCGCCCAGGAGCAGCAGCGGGTCGACGACCTCGCGGGTGGAGCCGACGCTCGCCGAGCAGGCATCCGGCATGCAGGAGCTGTCGAGGGGCTCACAGCCGGCGGATTCCACCTCGCTGACGCTGGAGGCGCCATTGGAACCCACGCTGGAGAGGCTCTGGAAGCAGACGAAACCCTCGTCCCAGGACGACCCGAGATCACCCCGCGGAACGAGGGGTCGGTAGATCAAGCCTCGCTGCATGGGCTGGGGCCCGACGTCGTTCATGTCCGCGTGGTTGCCCGTCAGGAACTCCATCACGACCGGAACACCGCCGACTTCAGCCACGGTCAGGGCACTGGCCTGGTTCAAGACGCCGTTCTGGCGCAGGCCCGAGTAGAGGGACAGCTGGCCCAACCGGCTGACGAGCAGCACCGGAAAGGTCGTCTCCATGATCAGCAGGCGATCCCCCTGAACGCGAACCAGGCTGTAGCGCGAAGCTCCCTGGTAGCGGCGTCGATCGAGGGCGACCGGTCGTCCATTGAGGACGACGCCGAACTCGAAGTCGATGTCCCCGATCTCGTGGTTGGACAGGTAGATGGCCGACACCACGGTGACCATGTCGTTCTCACTGCGCGCCAGCATGTTGACGGAAGGCACGTCCGCCCCGGGGTAGCTGGCGGGGTTCAGGGGCCCGGTTCCACGGGCGATCTCGGAGGTGTCCGAGAAGCCGTCGCGATCGCTATCCTGGGAGCTGGGGTTCGTCCCGAGCACGTGCTCCTGGAGGTCCACCAGCCCGTCCCGGTCCGTATCCGGCCCGGAACCGCGGGCTTCGAGGCTCGCGGGCTGGTCCACGGCGGCGTACCAGGCCAGCGCTGCCGCTGCGCACAGGACGGCGGGAGCGAAGGTTGTCCGGAACAGGCCCAGGCGCGTCGGCGCCCCTTGAGTGCTCGGGGAGTGAGTCATGTTGGAGTCTCGCGGCTCCAGTGGGCGGCAACCGCCCGTCATCCGCAAGATCATCGTAAGGGATACCCCGAGAATCCGGGGAAAGAACACGAGAACCATCAGCTTTTGATGATGAAAGCCCCCCTGGAGGTCAAGAAGCGGCTTTTGGTTCCCCGGGCCGGTTCCCGGACGGGAGCGTGGTTGACTCCCCCGAAAGCCACCTCACACTACCCAGCCGCGCACCCGTAGCTCAGCTGGATAGAGCGCTTGCCTCCGGAGCAAGAGGTCACAGGTTCGAATCCTGTCGGGTGCACCATCCCCCGGCCGTCGGGCTCCTAGAAGCAGGCGGCCAGGGTCAAGAGCACGGCGTGGCCGCCAAACTCGTCGTCTCGCAGGAGACCGGCGTTGTAGTTGTACTCGAGCTGCAGGCGACTCGAGCCCAGGAAGCCGGAGGTGACCCGGAACCCCAGGCTGACCAGGACGTCGTCCTGGCGTTCGACCCCGCCCCCGCGCAGTCGCTCGCGATCGAGCCAGGTCACCGAGGCCGTGGGACCCAGGTAGAAGAGAAAGGAAGGCTCGTAGCGATACTCCGCGCTGAGCATCGCGTAGCGCTCGGTGGCGAACTCACGCACCGTCGCCGCCGGCAGCACCGGCCGGGCGACACCGAAGAAGTCCTCCCCCGGCGGACCGCCCCCCAGCCTCGGGGACGAGAACCGATCGACGTCGTGCCCGATGCCGCCGTACGCGCTGGCGACCAGCCGATGACGGTCGTCGTCGAGACCGGGCAACCCGCCCGCGCGACGGTAGTAGGCCGTGACCGAAGCCCACTCCCGGGTCGAAGCGCCGTTCTCCTCGGCGCCACGGCCCCAGTTCTCCCAACGGTTGCGGCGCGCCCAGACGGCATCGAGACCTGCGGCCTGGCCATGGTGCGCCAGCTCGAACAGGTTGCGTTCCAGCGCGTCCCAGCGCAGCTTCAGACGCAACCGTGTCTCCAGCGTATCCCTGGGCACGACGAAGTCACTGGCCGTGTCCGCCCCCTCGGCGAAGTACAAGAGGCCGGGCTCGAGAAGCAGGTTCGCCAGGAACAGGTTGTCCTGAGCAGCGCCGACCGTGCGCCGGTAGCCCACCCCCATTCCCAGGTGGACGGATCCGAGCAGCAGCTCTTCCTCTTCGACGCGCTCTCCATCCACGAACTCGGCCCAGTCGATCGGCGGTGTGAACGACTCCAGCGTCAGCACGCCTTCGAAGGCTCCCCACCCTTCGGGCGAACGCGAGTAGAACACCTCGTTGATCGCTCCGACGATCGTCGCGCTGAAGAGTTCGTCCTCCGAAGGGTGGCGCCAGAAGTAGAGCGCTCCGAAGGGCAGCAGCTCGTAGTCGGAGAGTCCGGGGTTCCACGAGGCTCCCAGGTTCCACGCGCCGACGTTGCGCCGGTCGTCGGGCCAGATCTCGAGGGGCTGCCCGAACACCGTAGCCAGGAAACCCTGGCCGGCCCGCGGCGTCTTGTAAGGCTCACCCACCCGGATGAGCGGCTGCAACATGGCCCGGTCCCGTCGTTCGCCGCGGGTGTTGCCCTGCGCCAGTCCCGGGAGCGAGAAGGCGACGGCCAGCGCCAGGAGAGCCGCCCTTCCTCCGGTGCGGAGTCTTGGTTCGCCGTACGCCGACCGGGGGCCTGGAACTCGGAAAGCCACGCGACGAACCTCGACCTCCCGAGGATCCGATCTTGACGTGGAATCGAGGCTATTGGGAGGAAGGTTCGGAGGGCCTCGGGGCGGGCCTCAAA
Source organism: bacterium (assembly GCA_030428965.1). Lineage (GTDB taxonomy): Bacteria > Planctomycetota > UBA1135 > UBA1135 > JAUIEE01. Next base: position 6,764 of record JAUIEE010000006.1, read on the forward strand.
CGGCCGAGCAGGGCCGGCAAGATGACCGCCAGGCACAGCGCGGCGTAGACCACGATGAGAGGGTTGAGCACGTGGCGGTAACGCACGGCTCCGTGGAAGAGCACGGTGATCGCCAACGAGACCGTCAGGTGCAGCCCCAGCAGAATCGAGAGCGTTCCGTCCCGGCGCCAGGCAACGAACAGGCCGAACAGGAAGAGAGGCCCCACGCCCCACCACGCCGCGGCCCACGAGAGCTTGAGGATTCGGTTGCGGGTACCGGCGTAGGGCGAGAAGAAGCGGCGCAGCTTGTGGAACGTCAGCCTCGGCAAGACCTCGGGGTTCGCCTCGAGGTAGTCGAACCCGCGTTGCCACGCGACCGCGTTCTGCTCCAGCTCGTCCTCGGGCCAGTCCTCCCCCAACAGATCGTCCACCGGCATCCAGCTGCCGATCGTCCAAGGATGGCCGACCACGTCTTCGTTGTGGGACCCCCAGAACAAGAGGCCCGAGATCGTGCCCATCGTCGGGCTGCCCATCACCATGGCGTTGCGCACGACCCACGGGACGAGCACGGCCACGGCGCAGGTCGCCTGCAGCAGCGCGAGCTTCCAGATGCGAGCACGCAGGTCGCTCGGCACGAACAAGGCCACCAGGGCTCCGAACGGAAGGATGAGAACCAGCTGGGGTCGCACGAGCATGGCGAAGCCCAGCACGAAACCCGCCGCGAGGGCCCAGGGCACCGCCCCACGGGTAGCCGTGAACGCCTTGTACGCCAGGACGGTCCCCAGGACCGAGAACAGTCCGTAGGGCACTTCGCTCACCAGATGCTGGGCGTAGTAGAAGTGACCTGGATCGAAGACCAGGAGTGCGGCCGCTGCGATCCCCGCCAGACGCCCAAAGGCCTCGCGGGCGAGCCAGGCAGAAACCAGACACGTCAACGCCGACAGCAAGCAGATCCAGATTCGCGCGGCCGCGAGGGAACGGCCGAAGATCAAGTACACGGGCAAGAGGGTGAGCGAGGTACCCGGTGTCCGCAGCGCCGTCGGCTTACCTTCCACGTAGCCGTAGCCCTTGCCCGCGCTCAGGGACCAGGCCAGCTTCTCGTACTCGAGTTGATCGGGAAACGCTCCCTCGTCCAGGGGGCCCGAGAGGCCCTGGTAGTGTTGGGTCACGCCGAGCCTCAGACCGAAGGCCACCAGGAAGGCGAGGAAGAGGGACCAGCGGTAGGTCCGGGCCGAGATCTGCACGGGCCGACGCCAGGCTCAGACGACCGTGCCGTTGAAGCGGAAGGTCTTCTGCAAGCTCGACTGACGCTCGCCCTCGATCTCGTCGAGCACTTCGCGGGTGATGTCGTCCGTCGGGTACTTGCCCGTGAAGCAGGCGTTGCAGAACTGATCGAGCTGGGGGTTGCCCGCCTGGGCGCTTTGGTTCATCGCGTCCCGGTCGAGATAGAGAAGGTGGTCCGCCTCGAGCTGGGCGGCCACGTCCTCGGGCGAAAGACCGTTGGCGATGAACTCGGTCTTGGTCGCCATGTCGATCCCATAGGGGCACGGAGAGACCAGGGGCGGGCTGGTGATGCCCATGTAGACACGCCGGGCTCCGGCTTCCCTGGCCATGCGCACGATGCGCCGCGCCGTGTTGCCGCGGACGATCGAGTCGTCCACGAGCAGCACCTTCTTGTCGCGGAACTCCAGCGGGATCGCATTCAGCTTGCGCTTGACCGACGATCGGCGGGAGTCCTGGTTCGGCATGATGAAGGTGCGACCGATGTAGCGGTTCTTCACCAGCCCCTCGCGGTAGGGAATCCCGAGCTTGTTGGCCATGGCCATGGCGGCATCCCGCGACGAATCGGGAATCGGGATCACCACGTCGGGCGTCGGGGCTCCGCTTCGAATCCACTCCTCAGCCAGCGCCTCGCCGAAGCGAATCCGCGTCTTGTAGACCGAAACCTGGTCGAGCATCGAGTCGGTACGCGCGAAGTACACCCACTCGAAGATGCAGGGCCGGTGGGGCTTCGCGCTGAGAATGCGGCGATGGACCTTGCCTTCGGCATCGATGTACATCGCTTCGCCGTTGGCGAGATCCTCGATCTCGGTGTACCCGGCCACGTCGAGTACGACGCTCTCCGAAGCTACGGCGAACCAGGCCCCCTCGGCCGTCATCTTCTTGCCGAAGACGATCGGTTTGATTCCGTAGGGATCCCGAAAGGCGACCAGCCCCCCATCGGGCAGGGCCGCGACGACCGAGTACGCCCCTTTGACCTCCTCGTAGGTGGCACGGACCGCCGTGAAGACGTCTTCCGGTCCGACCAGCCCCTCGGCACCCACGTTGTCCGCCAACGCCTGCCCGAAGACGAACAGCAGAACCTCCAGGTCACAGGTCGAATTCAGTCGGCGTCCCGTGTGACGCCCGTGTCGTTCCCTCAGGTCCCCGAAGTTGGTCACGTTCCCGTTGTGGGCCATGGCCACGCTGACCGGGAAGTTGACGTGGAAAGGCTGGGCGTCTTCCGCCGAACCTGCGCCGATGGTCGGGTAGCGCACGTGGCCCAGACCGAGGTTGCCGCGCAACCGCTCCATGTCCTGGACCTGGAAGACATCCCGGACCAGGCCACTGCCCTTCTTGACATGGAAGGTATCCGTGAAGGTCGTGATCCCGGCCGCGTCCTGGCCACGATGCTGGATCGCGAGAAGACCTTCGTAGATCTCCGGAGCAACGTCTACGCCCTCCGGACCAAAGACACCGATGAATCCGCACATGGCGTTAGGGGACCCGCGAACCTTGGGATGACGTCGTGGAAAGAGCCGCGAAACGCAGGGGGAAAGAGAATAGACCCCCTGTCCCCTGCGGACAAGTGCGGGGGGCCCCAGAGAATCCCGAACGCCTCGCAACCCCCCGGGGGCAGGCCAGTCCCCTGGGTGGGTGGGGGCTAGGGATGGGGGGTTTGGGTTGGAATGGGTGGGGGGCGCGGGCAACATGCCGCACGAGCCATGGCCACCCAACACGAGGGTTCCGGGACCGTCCCCTTGCCAGGGGGGTCGAGTCTCCACTTCGAAATTCGCGGAGAGGGCCCGCCCCTCTTGGTTCCCGCAGCGAGCTGGGTGCTCGAGGACTTGGCTCCCCTGGAGGCCCACAGCTGCCTGGTCGGCTACGACGTGCGCGGAAGGGGGCGCTCGAGTGCTGTGACGGGCGACACCCCCTTCGGGCTCGACCAGGACTTGGAAGACCTCGAGGTCCTCAGGAAAGCGAGGGGTCTGGAGCGCATGGCGATCCTCGGCTGGTCCTACTACGGCCTGCTGGCGGCGCGCTACGCCCTGGCCTACCCCGAGCGCGTCGAGCGCTTGGTCCTGGTCGGGCCCTCGGCTCCCCGTCGGCGCCCCTTCCTCGACGACTTCATGGATCGTTTCGCAGGCCGACTCGACCTGGAACGCCTGGAAGAGGTCGAACGGCTACGTCGCCAGGGGCAGCGAGAGACCCAACCGGTGAGCTGGTGCCGAGCCGTGCACGATCTGTACTTTCGCGCCTACGTCGTGGATCCCAAGCACCTCGAGGGAATGCGCAGCTCGCCGTGCGTCGAACCCAATCTCGACCCCGAGGCGGTCAACAACCTGGGGCGCAAGGCCCTCGAGAAGATGGGCGACTACGACTGGACCGAGGAGTTCACGCGCCTCGAAACGCCTACGCTCGTGGTTCACGGAAGCGAGGATCCGGTTCCGCTGGAGGGTTCGTTGGAGTGGGAGCGCTGCCTGTCCAACGGGCAACTGCTTGCCCTCGAAGGGGTCGGTCACATGCCCTGGCTGGAAGCGCCCGAACTCTTCTTCGAGGCGGTTCGCGAATTCCTCGGGGCAGGAGACAGCGCTCTTTCCTGACCCTCGATCCACTCCAGGATACGGCGGGCGTCGCGCCCTTCGTCGTCGACTTCGAAGGTCCGGGTGTAGCTTCGTTTTCCCTCTGAATGGCGGTAGAGCGGATCGTAGTAGTGCTCTAGCAGGGCCTCGACGAGCCGCTCCTCCTCTCCCCCACACAGCCAGCCCACGAGGACTCCCTTCCATTTCGTCCGCCCCATGCGCTCCTCCAGAAAGGGCAGCTGCCGGGCCAACTCGTCGCGATTGGCCTCCGTCACCAAGTAGTCGTCCAGCAGGACCTGCACCCGTCGGGACAGGGGGGCTGCCAGCTCCAGCGCATGGCCATCGCGCAAGGCTTCCCAAACGGACTTGGGCAGGATCGCGTCACCGACCTTTCGGCTCTCCCCCTCGATCACGCAGAAGCCCGGAAAGCCCCGCTCGAGCCGGGACACGAGCCGCGACTCGAAAGTCTTCTGGGAACAAGGTCGCAGCCCGACCATGCCCAGGACGGAGCTGCGGTGCCCGGCCAGTCCTTCCAGATCGAGGGTGGAGCCCGGCCGCAGCCGCTCGATCTCACGCAGGATCAGCGTCTTGCCAACGCCCGTCAGCCCGCGCAGCACGTAGGTCGGCGGAGCTTCCCAGGCCAGAAGGCGATCGATCACATGGCGTCGATAGGCCTTGTAGCCTCCCTGCAGGCAGGCTACGTCGAAGCCCAGCCCCTCCAGCAGGGCCACGAGGCTTTGGGACCGCAGTCCCCCACGCCAACAGGAGAAGACCACCGTGCTGGTCCCGGAGCGAAACGGGCCGGGCGTGAGCTCGCGCTCGAAGCCGGCCATTCCCGCCGCCGTCATCTCGCGTACCTTCTGGGCCAGGTCCGCTTCGGGCCGGGACCAGCCCGCCAACCGGGCGATCCGGGCGACGAGCCCCTGGATCCTGGCCACGACCGTCTCGCGTGCGTGCTCGAAGGCCTCTTCGGGGGAACGGCGCGCGTAGAGCGTGCCGATCAACTCCCGCTCGACGTCGTCGAACAAGGGAACGTTGCGGGCACCGGGATAGTGGTCCTGCTCGAACTCCTTCGGACTGCGCAGATCGACGACCAACGCAGGGCGCCGGCTCAGGAGCTCTTCGAGGGTCAGAAAGGGGACCTGCAGTTGCGAGGAGACGCCCGCCATGGCGGGTAGTCTACACGCACTTCATTCCGGGGGCGGCGGCCCTTCGTCTTCCCCGTGCCGGTGCCCTTTCGGCTTCAAGGGAGGCAGCTTGCGACCGCGCATGCGCCCGAAGAAGGCCTCGTCGGAAAGGGACTCCAGTCGACTCCACTCCGCCGGGGTCATCCCCGGAAGCCGGCCTCCCCGGGCCTCGCGCTCGAGGTGTCGGCGCCGGAGCCTCCGCAGGACCCCCATGCGCTCTTCGACGGGCACCTCGCGCAGGCGCCGCACCTCCGCCGGCCCCATTTCCATCTCCTCCGCCAGGGCCATGATTGCCTTCAGGCTCTTGCGTCGTCGCTGCTCCTGGCGAAACCGATCGAACATCTCCAGGCGCTCCCGGGGCGGTGCCTCTCGAAGGGCCTGTACGAACCGATCGGGCAGGGCCATGCGTACGCGCTGGCCCCATTCACGCGTGCGTTCTCGCAGGTAGCGCCGTTCCCTTCGCTCTCGCTCGTCGACTCCCAGGGAATTCAGCTCCTGGCGCAACCCGTCGGGCGCTTCCGCCAGGATCTCTTCTTGCGCCTTCCGAATGCCGCGCGCGCGCTCGCTGAGCTGGGCTCGCAAGCCGGGTTCCATGGACCGCAATTGCTCGAAACGCTCCCTGAGAAGCTCTCGTTCCGCCGCGCTCTTGCGGGACCACTTGGCGCGCAGACCCTCCAGGTCCAGCTGACGCAAGGCGAACAGGCCTTGGGTCGTCAGAAGCAAGCCCAAGGCAACCATCCAGACTCGCAAGAAACGTCGGCGGTCAGTCGTCATCGCCTTCCTCGGTCATTTCGAGCAGCGATTCCTCGACCGGATCGATTTCGGCCAACAAGAGATCCAGGTCCTCGCCCACGAGAATGTCCCAGTTCTCGAGCACGTCGAGCGAGGCCAAGAGCTCTTCCTCGACGGCGAACTCGGGTGCCAACCCGAGCTCTTCACCGACAAAGCGTGGACGGTTCTCCAGGCCAAACGAGCTCCAGGCCACTGCGACGATGAACAGGAGACCGGCTGCGGCCAGAAGCTGCAGACTGCGTCGTCCCAGGCGCTCTCGCCAGTGGGGGGACCGTTCGCCCTCGAGACCCTCCAGGATCCGCTCGGCCAAACCCGTCGGAACCTCGGGCTGGGGGACAGCGTCGAGCAGTCGATCCAGACGCACCTGTTCGCGCTCTCCCTGCAGCCCCTGCAGCACTCGGGCCTGCAACCCCACAGGTGACGCGTGGACCGCATCCAGCTCGAGCAAGGCGTCCAAGCTCTGGTTCACAGGCTGCGACCGATCCCTCTCCAGGCGCGCCAGCACCCGGTGGGCCAGGTCGGGAGGAAGCATCGGTTCGGGCAAGGAGGCCAGGAGGGCTTCCAGGGCGTGCTCCGCTTCGAGCAGGGAGCGACAGCTGGTGCAGGCGAGAAGATGCTTGTGCCAAAACAGGTCCGGCGCCTCGTGGGACTTGCCCGAGAGGCGCTCCGAGAGCTCGGCGCGGAAGGCTTTGCAACGCTCGATCATGCCATCTCCTCCGCCAGGAAGGGGGTCAGCGCAGAGCGCAGGTTCTCGCGCGCACGATGAATGAGCGACTTGATCGCCTTCTCCGTCGAGCCGAGCACGTGGGCCACCTCTCCGTAGGGCATCTCCTCGTACTTGGCCAGGATCAACGCCATCCTCTGGTTCTCGGGTAGGCGCAAGATGGCCTGGCGTACCGCTCGAACCACATCGGCCCTTTCGAGGCCCTCGGAAGGCAAGCCGCTCTTCGCGTCTTCAACCTCCACGGCTCCGGTCTCGGGGTCCGTTTCGAAATCGCTGGTGGTCCGGGCACGGGTGTTCAGACGTTCTCGCTCGTTGATGCTCAGGTTGTAGACGATGCGATAGAGCCAGGTAGACAGGCGGGCCGTGGGCTGGTACCGCTCGCGCGCTCGAATCAGGCGCAGAAAGACCTCCTGGACCAGGTCCTCGCGATGGGACACGGGCCCGAGGAAGCGGGTGACCAGGGAGAAGACCTGGCCGGAGTAGGCGTGCACGATGCGGTCGAAGGCGTGCTCGTCGCCCCGCTGGTAGGCGAGCATCAGCTGCACTCCGGGGTCTGAAGAAGATTCGTGCATCGGGGCCATGGCCGTCCGGGGGGTCTGGAACCGGACCTGAGCGGGCAGGTTCCGCCCCTGGGCTCATTTTATCTCGCCTGCCCACGAAACCGGCGCCTGCCTGGGCCGTCCCCTGGGTGGGTGGGGGCTAGGGATGGTTGGGGGGAGTCAGGCCACCACGGAGCCAGCGAAAGCGTGACATGGGCCACACCACTGCCACCGGCACGCCCACGATCTCGGCCGCGCGGACGGGACCGAAGTGGCGTGAGTCGGTGCTGTCGCTCGAGTTGTCGCCCAGGAGGAAGTACTCGTCGGGGCCGAGGGTCAAGAGCGAGCTGACCGCGAAGCGGCCGTCCGAGGTGTAGTAGAGGTCGCGCAGCACGACGATCGAGCGGAAGCGTGCCCGGCAGGCCTCGCCTCCGAAAGCCACCCTCGGGCCGATGCTCCGCAGGGACGAGCCGGCGGGCGTGGGATAGGTCTCGTTCACCTTGTAGCCGACACCTACGCGGAAGTCGTCCAGCTCGAAGCTCAGGTAGTTGTCGATGTTGGCAAACAGCACGTGATGCCACTTTCCCGCCTCGAACTGAATGGGACGATCCAGCAGGACATCGGAGCGGCGCCCGGGGTCGGTTTCCTTGAGGGTGGCCGTGTTCAGCCGTCGCAAGACCAGATGGAAGCCGTCCTCCTCCCGGGCAACGAGGGCTTGGAAAGTATCGCCGGCCTCCACGAGCTGGAAGCGCAACCGCCCTTCGTCGCTCGCCTCCGCATCCATGCGCACATCGCACTCGAGGATGCCGTCGTTGACCTGACGAAGACCGTGCACCGGGCGGTGGTCGACGCCGAGGTAGTCGTCGTTGAGCCGCTGGAAGAACATCATGCCTCCATTGGCGTCCCGGGGTACGGAGCGAGCGTCGAGCTCCCAGCTCTCTCCGTCCTGGGTCCACTGCACGGAGCTGTCGTTCTTGAAGCTGAAGTACTGACCCACTTCCAGGAGGCGGTCGTCGAACACGACCACGGGCTCAGGTCGCGCCGCATCTTCCGGCAAGCGGCGACCATCGACCACGAGATCACCACTGGCGACCAGGACCGACTCCCCGGGCAGGGCCGCCACGCGCTTGACCAAGGGCTTGCCTCCATCCCGGGACTGCATCACCACCAGGTCGAAGCGCTCGACGTCAGGCGCGCGATCGTAGAGCACGAGCACCCGCTCGTTCAGCCCACGCTCGTCGTGGCCTTCCTTGCCGCCGAAGATCGTCGGGCGCATCGAGCCGCTCTCGACGCGATAGACGTCCGCCACGAAGAACTTCACGACCAGCCCCAGGGACAAAACGGCGGTGAGGAGCCAGAGCCCCAGGGACCAGCGTCGGCCGCCTCTCAACCGCTCAACCCCAGGGATGTGGCCACGAAGACGAAGATGGCCGCGCCGGAGATGTCGCTGAGGGTGATCAGGAAGGGCCCGGCCACCACGGCCGGGTCGATGCCGATGCGTTCGCAGGTGAACGGAACCAGGCACCCCAGGAGAGCAGCCCAGGAAACGGAGACGGCGATGGCGCCGCCGATGGCGAACCCGAACGGGTAGTTCGGCGCGGACCCGCTTCCTTCCATGTACGACGCGACCAGGAAAGTCGCCGTACCGCACACCAGGCCGATCAAGCAGCCGACCAGGATCTCCGAGGCCAAGACCGAGTTCTCCCGTTCGGCCGAAAGCTCGCCCGTCGCGTAGGCGCGAACGAGCACCGTGGACGACTGGATCCCCACGTTGCCCGCCAGACCGATGATGATCGGCAGGTACCGGAGGATGTCGGTCGTGTCACCGCCGTCAGGAAACGCGCGGCCCAGGAGGTAGGCCGTCACCAGACCGCCGACGACGGTCAAGGCCTGCAGCGGGAGGCGATGGCGGACGCGCACGAGCACCGGCAGCTTCGTCTGCTCCCGCGGTGAGGTGCCCACGATGCGCAGGATGTCCTCCTCGGCCTCGTCCTCGAGCACGTCGTGGATGTCTTCCGAAGAGATGACGCCGATGAGGACGCCCTCGGGATCCAGGACGGGCAGAGCCGCCAGGGAGTACTTGCGGAAGAGGTGCGCGACGTCTTCCTGATCCGCGTTGGCGGGGACCGAGATCAAATCGGTCTCCATGATGTCGCGAATCGGGGTATGGATGGGCGTGGTCAGGAGCTCGCGGTCGGAGACGTACCCCACCGGCAGTCCGGCGGGGTCGATCACGAACACACCGACCTCTTCTTCTCCGGCGGGGCCCTCCTCGGACTTGATCTCCTTGATCGCGTCACTGACGTGGGCCTCTTCTCCGACCGCCACGTACTCGGAGGTCATCAGGCCGCCCGCCGTGTCGGCGTTGTAGCTCGCCAGCTCGCGCAGACCTGCCGCCCGCTCGAAGTCAACCTTGCGCAGCACCTGATTGGTGGTCTCTTCGTCCGTCAACGCCAAGAGGTCGACCACCTCGTCGGCGGGCATGCCCTCGACGATGTTCGTCAGCTCCTTGGCCGAGAGGTGGGGCAAGAGGCTCTCGCGCACGCTGTCGTCGGCGAAACTGAGCAGTTCGGTCCGGTTCTCACCGTGCAAGGCCCCCAGGACGCGCAGGGCCTCCGCCTCATCCAGCTCCTCCATCCACTCGGCCAGGTCGGCGGGGTGGACCTCCTCGAGGAAATCCGCGAGCGGGCGCTCTTCGCTGCTGCGCAAGAGAGCCTCGAGGTCCTTCAGCTCGGGGCGACGTTCCGGTTCGGTGGCCATGGGGTACGGGGGGCCGGAGGATACCCCTCGCATCCCCGGAAACTACGATTGTATGGGATTGCGCGGCGAACCGTGGACAAGGCTCAGCCGGCGGCGCCGCTCGGCTCGCTCGTACCCATCACCAGGAGCTCCCGGTGAAGTCGCCGGGCGGACTCCATCAAGCAGCCCGCGAGGAGCGCGACCGTAATCGAGTCGTCCCCGCTCTCTGATCTGAAGAATCGCGTTCGAGCGCCTCGGGAACCTGCAAGCAGGGCCGCGCGCGCCGCCCGGTCCCGCCCCACGCCGCTGCCGACGATCGACAGCGTCGCCCACCCGGCCTCGAACCGAAGCCCGGCTCCGCGCGCGGGGCTGCACGCCAACCTCCCCTCTGGATCCTCGACGTAGAGGGCGGCTTCCTCCCGTTCGACCTGCATTCCGAGGGGCTCACAGGAGCGTGGAAGCGACTCGATCCGAGCGGCAAGCTCGTCAGCGCCGTGCAGGGCCGTCGAGATGCGCGTCACGCGGCCGCGGTGGGCGAGGGCCCGCAACCCCGCCATGGAAACCGACGGGAGTCCGATGCGTGTGCCTTCGGCCTCCGGCCGAGTGAAGCATCGAATCTCGAGCGGCAAGCCGGCCTCGCGCGCAGGCTCGAGGCACGCCGGATGCAGGATGACCGCTCCCCGAGCCGTCAGCTCGCGCACGAAGTTCCATCCGCACGAGCGGATGCTGCGCGCCTCCGGCACGAGCGCGGGATCCGCGCTGGAAAGGCCATCCACCTCCTTCCAGAACTGCACGCACTCGGCTCCCAGGGCGCTGCCGATCCCCACCGCCGTCAGGTCGGAACCATTGGGCCCCAGGGTTGCGAGATCCCCCGCTTCGTCCAGGGCCAGGAATCCGGTCACGACCGGAATGCCCGTGATCCCCGAGACCGCCTTGCCGAGGGATCTGGGCGCGGTGAGACCGCGCGGGCTGCCACGGCGCAGTCCGAGGTCGAAGGCATCGACGGGGGTAGCCGCCAATCCGCGTCGTCCCAGGGCCAGGGCCACGACCCGCGCGCTCATGCGTTCACCGAAGGAAAGCACGTGGTCCCGGAAGCGCCACCGGTCTTCGAGGGGCGCTGCCACCATCTGACGCAGGACGACCCGCAGCTCGACCAGCAGCCGATCGAGGGAATCCCCGGCGAGGCCCAGCTGTCGCAGGATCGTCCGGTGCCGGATGCGCACGGGATCCCAAACGAAGTGCCCCTCGAGGGCAGCCTGAAAGGCCTGCTGGAGCTGGGCGGTCACGCCCCCGTGGGCGCTGACGACGAGCACGGGCCGATCGCCGCCCCAGGCCTGGACGATGGAGCCCACGCGCTCCACCGCCGCCCCGTCCCCCAGGGCGGCTCCTCCGAACTTCAGCACGCGCGGGGGACCCATAGGGGGGTCAGAGTACCGCTCCTGGCCCTTTTGGGCCTCCCCTGGCTCTCTCCTCTGGAGCTCCAGGACCGGTCCAACGGGGGCCTGGGCTACAATACCGGGTCGAACGGAGACCCGATTCATGCAAGACGACGAGCGCGAAACCCTGATCTTCGACTGGAACCAGGCCGGCAAGCAGAACCGACCGGCCCCGACGAACATCCAGTTCGACGACGAGACCCTGAGGGACGGGCTCCAGAGCCCCTCCGTTCAAGATCCGGATCTGGACCAGAAGATCCGCCTCGTCCAGCTGATGGACCGGATGGGCATCGACACGGTCGACGTGGGCTTGCCCGGGGCTGGCGATCGGGCGCGCGAGCACATCACCACCCTGTGCAAGGAGATCGCGACGCTCGACATCACCCCCAACGTCGCCTGCCGCACCCTGGTCTCCGACATCGAGCCCGTCGCGGACCTGGTGCAGAAGACCGGTGAGCCGGTCGAGGTGTGCACCTTCATCGGCTCCAGTCCGATCCGCCGCTACGCGGAGGATTGGGACATGAAGAAGATGGTCGACCTCTCGCGCACAGCCGTGGAATTCTGCGTCGAGAACGGGCTGCCGAACATGTTCGTGACCGAGGACACGACCCGCGCTCGCCCGGAGGATCTGCGCGAGTTGTTCACCGCCGCCATCGAGGCCGGCGCCAAGCGCATCTGCATCTGCGATACCTGCGGACACGCGACCCCCGACGGAGCCTTCGCGATCGTGACCCACGTGCGCGAGCTGGTCGAGGAGCTCGGCGCCGACGTGGGCATCGACTGGCACGGGCACCGCGACCGGGGGCTGGGGCTCATCAACGCCCTGTCGGCCCTGGAAGCCGGGGCCACGCGCTTGCACGCCACCGCCCTGGGCGTCGGAGAGCGCGCCGGCAACACGGAGATGGACCTGTTGCTCGTCAACCTCAAGCTCAGCGGTTGGATCGACAACGACCTGTCGCCCCTGGCCGAGTACTGTCGACTGGCGAGTGAAGCCACCGGGGTCCCCATTCCCAAGAACTACGCCGTCTTCGGGCAGGACGCCTTCGAAACCGGAACCGGCGTGCACGCCGCAGCGGTGATCAAGGCCTACAAGAAGGGAGACTCGTGGCTCGCGGATCGGGTCTACTCCGGCGTGCCCGCGGGCATGTTCGGCCTGGAACAGATCATCAAGATCGGACCGATGAGCGGTCGCTCCAACGTGACGTGGGTGCTCGAAAAACTCGGCATCGACATCACGGAAGAGACCATCCACAACGTGCTCGAGCTGGCCAAGCGCACCCCCCGGCTCTTGACCGACGAGGAAGTCGTCGCCGCGGCGGATTCCTGAAAGGCGGCTAGGCCCGCTGCAGGGCCGCCCGCAGTCTGGAGATCGCCTCCCGAGCGGCTTCGGCCCCGCGGTGGGCGTCCCGGGAGAGCTCGACGCAGCACAGCCCGTCGTAGCCGCTCGCCTGGAGGGCCGCGAGGGTTGCGGGAAGATCCAGATCCCCTTGCCCGAACATCAGGTGTTCGTGGACACCGTCACGGATGTCGTCGAGATGCACCATGGCCAGCCTGGGCGCCCAGCGGGCGATGCTGTCTTCCACGGGCAGGTCCCCGGTGCAGAGCAAGTGCCCCACGTCCAGGCACAGGCCCAGCTCCTCTCCCTCGCTCCCCAGGCGCGCGATCAGCTGGTCGTACTGACCGGGTCGCTCGACGAACATGCCCGGCTCCGGCTCGAAGGCCAGGCGCACGCCGCGTTCCCGGGCCTGGCGCAACACCTCTCCCAGACCCGCGCACAGCCGGTCCCAAATCGGCTCCACGTCACCTGAGTCCGCATGGACGCCGTCGGGCGCCGAGCCGGACCAGCAGGAGACGACGCCGGCCCCGAGCTCGGTCGCCAGGTCGAGGCAGCGGACGAGGAAGTCCACCCGTCGCGCTCGATCCGAAGCCTCCGTTTCGAGCAGGGTCGGGAAGTGCTTGCGCCTCGGGTCGAGCAGGAAACGCGATCCGGTTTCGACGCACAGTTCGAGACCCAGGTCCCGGGCGCGGAGCCGAATCTCCCGCAGCTCCGCTTCGTCGAGGTGGTAGGGATCGAGGTGCCCGGGGTCCGGAGTCAGGGCCACCGCCTGGTAGCCGAGCTCCGCCAGCAGCTCGAGCGCGTCGCCCAGGCGATGATGGGACAGGCCGTTGGTGTTGTAGCCCAGCCGGAACATGGAAGCGCGGCTCACAGGTTGGCGTTCTTCTTGAGCGCCATGACCGTGCGGCGCCAATGGTCGCGCTTCTTGCGGACACGCCTCACGCTGGATGCGTCTTCGCCGTAGGCCTCGACCAGCGCTTCCTCCCAGACCAGGGACGCCTCCAGGGCCTTGTCCAGGAGAGACTGGGCCGCTTTGCCCTGCTCACGTGCGGTTGCGCGGTCCCCTGCGCGCAGAGCCTCGACCGCGGACTCGATCAGAGCCTCGGCCTCCTCGGCCACCTCGACTGCTTTGTCCCACAGGTCAGGATCGAGACCCTCGACCTTCGACGTGTCGGGCTCCGCGGAGCGAGCCGTACGTTCCTCGTCCGGCCAGTCGGCGAAGGGGTCGACGTCCTCGGTCTCGACCGCCGCTTCGGCCGGTGCCCGATCCACCCTTCGATTCAGGGCCACGACCAGGTAGACCAGGCCGAACAGAACGGCCAGCGCCACGACCGGTCCGGCCAGGCTGCTCCCTCGACGCGCGCGATGGGTGGACTGCATGGGAACCAGGGTAGCGTCTAGGAGCCGCGCCGCAGCCGCGCGGCGTAGCCCCCGTCGATCGGCCCGTCCGGACCGGGCAGGGACTCCCGCTCCTCTTCCAGCGTCCAGGTCGAATGAGCCTCCAGGAAGGCCCGCACGCGCTGGGCGTTCTCCTCCGGCTCGAGCGAGCAGGTCGACCAGACCAGCCGTCCTCCCGGGCGAACCGCTCGGGCTCCCTCTTCCAGCAGGGTCGACTGCAACTCGGCCAGGGAAGCCAGGCTCTTGGGTCCGAAGCGCCAGCGAGCCCCGGGCCGCGCCCCCAGAACCCCCGTGTTCGAACAGGGAGCGTCGATCAGGGCCGCATCGAAGCTCGACGGACGAAAGGCGCGCGCCCCCTGGGCGCAGACCACGGAGACGTCCTCCAGCAAGCGCAGTCGTTCGAGGGTCGAACCCAGGAGCCCCAGGCGCTCGAATCCCGAATCGCTGGCGACCACCCGGGCACCTGTGCCCGCCAGAACGGAGGTCTTGCCGCCGGGCGCCGCGCACAGGTCCAGGACCGTCTCGTTGGCTTCGACCCCGAGCAGTTCGGCCGCGGACGAGGCGCTCTCGCCCTGGATCGTGATGCGCCCTTCGCGAAAGGCGTCGCAGGAGGTCAGGGCGTGGGTGCTGGCAGGATCGAGGACGAAACTCCCAGCGTGGGCCGCGTCCCGAAACTCGAGCTCGAGGGCCTCGAGTTCCGAGCGCACTTCGTCCCGGGAACGAGCGACCGCACGAACGACCAGGGGGGGCTCCGCGAGGAAGTACGTGCCCAGCTCGCACGCCTTGTCCCAGCCGTAGCGCTTGCTCCAACGCTTCATCAGATGGGACGGAATCGAGAGGGCATCCTCGGCCCACAGGAAGGGATGTTCCTCGGGGTCGCGGAACAAGGGTCCGCTCCAGTGCAGGTCGCGACCGGGAAAGTCCCGGCGGGGATCGCCGGTCGTACCCACCGAGCAGTTGCGCAGCGCCTCACGCAGGATGCCATTGACCACGCGCACCTTGGACTGACCGATCGTGCGGTTGACCGCCAGGAGGGTTTCGGACACGGCCGCGTGGTCCGGAATCCGATCGAAGAACAGGATCTGGGCCAGGCCCAGGTGCAGGTGAGCTCCCAGCTCCGGTTTGGGTTTGCGTCGGGCGAGATGACGCACCACGGCGCGCAGGGTACCGCGGTGGCGGGTCTCGATGCCGACGAGCCGGCGCAGGAGCCCCGCGTCGCGGGGATCGAACTCCCCCATCTTCAAGCGCCGATCGACCTCGCGCAGGGGACTCGGGACCCCCGAACGCAGGATCTGCCAGGCCACCTTGCGGATCACGATCCGGCCCCCAAGCGCTCGCCCGCCTCCAGGCGTGCCCCGAGCAAGAAAGCCTCCGCCTGCATGCGCGCCTTGCCGGCGGCCTGGATCTCGATCAGCTCGAGGGGCCCCTGGCCGGTCGCGACCACCAGTCGCCCCTGGGTTTGCAGCAAGGTTCCCGGCTCGGAATCCAGCTCGGCTGCGGGCAAGACCTGAACGCGCCAGAGGGCCAGGGCCCGCCCGTCGGGCAGGCTCGTGCGGGCGCCGGGCCAGGGATTCATGGCCCGCACGTGACGGTCGATCTCGCGGGCACTCCTGGACCAGTCGATCCGACCGTCCTCCTTGGTCAGCTTCGTGCACATCGTGACCTGATCGGGATCTTGGGGCGTGTACACGGCCTGACCGGACTCGATCTTCTCGAGGGACTCGAGCACCGCTTCCCCCGACAGCTCGGCCAGGCGCACGCCGAGCTCGCCCGTGGTCTCCCCCGGCAGGATGCGCAGGGTCTTCTGCACCAGAATGTCGCCGGCGTCGAGCTTCAGCACGACGCGCTGGATCGACACGCCGGTCTCCTCGTCTCCGGCCAGGAGAGCGGCGGGAATCGGCGTGGCGCCGCGATGACGCGGTAGGAGCGAGGGATGGACGTTCAAGCAAACGTCCCTGGGGAGGTCGAGGAACTCCTGGCGCAGGAACTCCCCATAGCTCGCCACGACGAAGACGTCGGCCTCTTCCCGGGCCAGACGTTCGATCACCTCCGGGTCGCGCACCGTGTGCGGCTGCAGCACAGGCACTCCCGCACCTTCAGCCAGGGCCGCGATGGCGGAACGCTGGACCGTTCGTCCGCGACCCTTGGCGCGATCCGGCGGCGTGATCACCAGGCTCGGCATGAAGCGCGAGCCCAGGAGACGCTCGAGGATCGGGGTCGCGAAGGGAGGCGACCCCAGGAAACAGAAGCGCACGTCAGCTGCCCTTGGAGGAGTCCGTGGAGCTCACACCACGGCGCGGCCCGTGCACAGGCGCGGGGGAAGACTCCGGGAAGAGCTTCCCGAACGCCACGGTGTTCGACAACGCCCTAGTCGATGTGCTCTTCGACCGTCTTCTTCAGGTCGTCGTAGGTGCGGCTGCCGACCATCTGGTTGACGACCTCGCCGTTCTTGATCAGTAGGAAGGTGGGGATGGCGTTGATCCCGTAGCGCGCGGGCACCTCAGGGTTGTCCTGGGTGTTGATCTTGACCACCTTCAGCTTGCCTTCGTAGTCCTCGGCCAGCTTGTCGACGTAGGGGCCCATGGCGCGGCACGGGGCGCACCACTCCGCCCAAAAATCGACCAGAACGGGGGCGTCGCTTTGGAGCACGATGTCCTCCCACTGGCTGTCGGTCACTTCGGCTGCTTGGCTCATGATTGTTCTCTTTCCAGGGTACGGGGCCAGGCCGGGCGAGCCCGGCTGTTCTGGCCCGAAGGGCGAGGATCATGGGACAGGATCCTGGAGGAGTAAAGCCCCTGGGGGTCGATTAGCCCTGGGGAGCCTCTCCAGAGCCGTTTTCGCCCGGATGGGGCTCCGAAGATGCGCTGGAGCCCGATTCTTCTCCCGGAGCCGGGATCGGCTCCTCCACCTGCTCCTCGTCGAGCACGACCTCCCCGACGCGCGCCCGGATGTCGTCCCCCACCTCGCTGCGGACCGCGATCTCGATGTCGCTGTCGCCCTCGCCCTGGTTCACGTGCACCAGCTCCATGCGCACGAGCTCGAGCAGAGCACAGAAGGAGCCCACCACTGCCTCGCGGTGGGGCACGCCCTCGAGTCCGCGAATCAGGGACGAGAGGGTCGATGCCTTCTGCTCGTGGAGCTGGTCCACGACCCGGTTCACGTAGAAGCGCAGCGGCCTGGGATCGGTGACGACCTCGTGGGGCCGGTCCGCCAGGGTCTCGCGCATCAGGCGCGAGTAGGTCGCGAGCAGATCCCAGGGGGTCAGCTCCCCCAGGTCGAACTCGCGCTCGGGCTCGTCGTCCTCGGCGTCCCCGAACCAACCCCGCGGCTGGCGGCTGGCGCGCTCGACGTAGCTGGCGGCCAGGTAGTCCGCGGCGTCGCGGAACTTGCGGTACTCGAGCAGGCGCTGGATCAACTCGTCGCGCGGGTCGAGCTCTTCCTCGAGGTCGAGCTCCTCGTAGGGCAACAGGGAACGGCTCTTGATCGCGATCAGGCTGGCCGCCATGACCAGGAAGTCCCCGGCGATCTCGAGGTCGAGCTTCTCCATGCCCTCGAGGTAGGCCAGGTAGCCGTCGACGACCTTGGAGATCTCGATCTCGTGGATCTCCATCTCGTGCTCGCGCACGAGGTGCAGGAGCAGGTCCATCGGTCCCTGGAAGACCTGGTCGAGATGGACGGTGTACTCCTTGGTCACCACAGGCCCCCCAGGGTGACGGTCGCCTTGATGGCTTGCAGCATGGCCCCCATGGTTCCGTAGAGGAGCCTGTCGAAACCGGGCACGACGAAGACCAACAGGATGACCAGGATCATCCCGAAGGGCTCGAGGCGGATGTAGGGCTGCCTGAGATCTTTCGGCAAGAGCCAGGCCATGACCCGCGAACCGTCCAGGGGGGGGATGGGAACCAGATTGAAGGCCGCCAGGAGCAGGTTGAGGTAGACCCCTCCCTGCAAGACCTTGGGACCCAGCATGTTCTCTTCCCAGAAGCCGAGGGTCGGGTCCAGCGACACCTTTTGGATGGTCCAGAGCAGCGCGGCGATGAGGAAGTTCGAGACGGGGCCCGCCAAGGCCACCAGCGCCATGTCGAAGTGCGACCTGCGCAGGTTGTAGAAGTTGACCGGAACCGGCTTGGCGCCTCCGAACACGAAGCCTGAGCTCAGGTAGAGAACCAGAGGCAGCACGATCGTCATGAACGGGTCGATGTGAACGACCGGATTCAGGGTGATGCGGCCCAGATCGCGGGCCGTCGTGTCCCCGCACTTGTAGGCCACCCAGGCGTGGGCGGCCTCGTGGATGCCCAGGGAAATCACCAGGAGGGCGATGACCAGGGCGATTCCGAGGGGAGGGAGGTTGGGGTCGAACATGGCTCGGCGGTCGATTCGCAAGGGTTATAGCACAGGCCTGAAGGCGCCCCCACCGGGCGGGGGCGTCGGGTTGCTTGCTACCCGAGTTTGGGCGCGAATAGAATCGGCGCCCGATGGCCAAGGACGACCGTCTCGAACACGCGCGGGAGGTGATCCGCCTCGAAGCGCGCACGATCGCCCAGCTCGAGGCGCAGCTGGACGGTGGCTTCACCCGGGCGGTGGACCTGATCCTGGCCTGCGAGGGGTTCTTGATCGTGACCGGCATGGGCAAGGCCGGCCTGATCGGAGCCAAGCTGTCGGCCACCCTGGCCTCGACCGGCACCCCTTCCCTGGCCCTGCACCCGGCCGAGGCCCTGCACGGGGACCTGGGCCGCATCCGCCCCATGGACGTGGTCCTGGCCATGTCCAACTCGGGCGAGACGGCCGAGATCAACCAGCTCGTGCCCCGGGCCAAGCGCATCGGAGCGCCCGTGATCGCCATGACGGGGGCCCCCGGTTCGACCCTGGGGCGCCTGGCCGACTGCGTGCTCGACATCGGTCAGGTGGACGAGGCCTGCCCCCTGGGCCTGGCCCCGACCGCCAGCACGTCCGCCATGCTCGCCCTCGGGGACGCCCTGGCCATGGTCGTGCTCAAGGAGCGCGGCTTCAGCCGCGAGGACTACGCCAAGGTCCACCCGGCCGGAGCCCTGGGGCGGGGACTGATGCGGGTCGAGGAGGTCATGCGCCAGGGGGAAGAGCTACCCCTCGTGGCCCCGACCGACAAGGTGGCCGAGGTCATCCTCACCATGTCCCGCACCCCGGGGCGACCGGGGGCCGCCTTGGTGGTCGATGGGCGCGGCCGCCTGGCCGGCATCTTCACGGACGGGGACCTGCGCCGGCTCCTGGAGCAGGGGGACCCCACGCGGCTCGAGGATCCCGTCCAGGAGTACATGGGTCAGAATCCCAAGACCGTCGCCCCCGATGCCCTGGTGGTCGAGGCCGAACGACTCCTGCGGGAGCACAAGATCGACCAGATCCCCGTCGTCCAGGGGGAGAAGACCCTGGGCCTCATCGACGTCCAAGACCTCCTTCACACGCGGCTCTAAGTGCATTCGGCCGAAGAACTGCTCCACTCCCTTTCCCGCGTGCGCCTGGTGGCCTTCGACGTGGACGGTGTGCTCACCGATGGCCGCGTCCAGTACCTGGGCGGCGAGGAGCTGATGAGCTTCGACGTGCAGGACGGACTGGGGCTCAAGCTGCTGCGGGAAGCCGAGGTGCAGCTGGCCTGGATCAGCGGCCGGGGCAGCGTGGCCACGCGCCGCCGGGCCCAGGAGCTCGGGATCGAAGAGCTGCACCTCTTCGAATCGGCCAAGGCCGAGCGCCTGGAGGACGTGCAAGACCGCCTCGACATCCCCGTGGAGGAGACGGCGGCCATCGGGGACGATTTGCCTGACCTGGGCCTGGCCCAGCGTGCCCAGGTCTTCGTGGCGCCCCGCAACGCCCGCTCCGAGGTCCGTAGCCGCGCCCACTGGGTCACCCGGGCCGCGGGCGGCAACGGCGCCGTACGCGAGCTGGCCGAGGCCATTCTTACCGCCAAAGGTCTCTGGATGGACACCGTCGCTCGGTACGCTCGGCGTTCCGATTGAAGCGGCTCCTCGTCTTTCTCGTGCTCTTCGGGTGCGGGCTCCTGGCCCTGCGCTGGGTGGAGGGTCCAACCTCGGCACGTGAAGTGCCGCCGGACCTCCCCTCGCAGCCCCTCGAACGCCCGACCGTGGAACCTCCGGCCGACGAGTCCCCCCTGGGCCTCTCGATCGGCGGGCGCTTCGAGACCACCCTCTTCGACCCGGCTACCGGCCGGGCCACCCTGCGCTTCGAGAGCCTCGACAGCCGCACCGTCAACGAGCGGGACGAGTTCTACGGCGTCCAGGCACGGGTCGTCGATCCGAAGGCGGACTCCTTCGCTCCCCAGGCCACGATCCGCTCCGAGCGCGCCACCATGCGGCGCATCGGCCAAGGTGAGAGCTACCAACCCGAGTTCGAGAACCGCATCGAGCTGGAGGGGGTCGAAGCCGAGATCCACGAGGCCTCGGGCAGCCCCCTCGCGCCCATGGACCTCGAGGCCGAAAGCGCGTCCGTGGACGCTCGCGACGCCGGATCTCGGATCCTCGAGTCCCCCGACGAGGTCGCCATCACCTCGGAGCAGCTGAACGCGGCGGGGGTCGGCCTGTCGCTGCACTTCGACGAGGGTCTCCTGGCCTTCGAACGGGACGGTCGGATCGAGTTCCTGGATCAGGGGGTCGCGCGCGCGGCTCTGACCTCGGCGGGCGCCACCCGCATCCTCAAGCGGCTCGAGCCTTCGCCTTCGCTGACGATCGAAGCCGAGGACGATGCGCGGCTGGAGTTCTTCGGTGAACAGGCCTGGGTCCTGGCCGCGGACCGCATTCGGATTCGCGGATTCCTGGGCGAGTCCGGCGAGGAGGACCTGCGCATCGAGCGGGTCGACGCCACGGGCAAGGTGACCTGGACCAAGGGCGAGGAGTTGACCTTCGAGGGAGGCCGAGCCGCGGTGAGCTTCGACGAGGCGGGCAACCCGCTCAGCGCCCGGCTGTCCGAGCTTCCGGTAGCGCGCATCCTCGTACCCGCCGAGGCCTCCCCCCTGCCCGACTCCGAGGCCCAGGGTGTCCAGCCCCTGCGCCTTTCCGGGCGGGGCCCTCTGGATGTGACCTGGAGCTCGGGCAGTCGCTTCGAGATGAGCGGGCCCGCCACGGCGGAGTCCCAGAACGCGACCTTGCGTTCCCTGGGGCCGATCGAGGGCTGGTCCCAGGGCCCCACCAGCGCCGGCTTCTCGGCGGCAGGCGGCGTCGTGCTCGAGAGCGGTACCACGCTGCTGGAAACCGCCAGCGTGGACTGGAGCTTCGCCCAGGACGCCGACGGCAGGAACCTGCAGACCGCGCGCGCCGAGGGCGGACCGCGCCTGGCGGGCGAGCTCTCCGATGGCCGGCGCTTCACGGTGACGAGCCCGACCCACATGGCTGTGCGCGCCCGTCAAGACGAGTGGCGCGTCGTGGATGCGAAGGACGTGGTTCTGTCCATCGATGGGGACGAGGGTTTCCGTGCGCGCGCCGAGGAAATCACCCTGTTCGACCCGACCTACATGAACCTCGAAGCCGAGGGGAGCGTGAGCTTCGAAGGTGAGCTCGGAGACGGAAGGGCCCAGCGGCTCTCGCTGAAGAACGGCGCGGACCTGGCCCTGTTCGGCAGCGACGGCCAGCTCGCTGAACTGCGCTCCGGTGAGATGGAGGTTCGCGCCCAGGAGATCGAAGGAGAAGAAGGTAGCTTCTCCGCCCGGCGCGACGTCTGGGCACGCCTGTCCCCGGCCCATGGGGAGAGTTCCTACGAGATCGACTGCGATGCGCTGGACGTTCGGGGATCGCGCGAGCCCGAACCGGAGAGGACCCGCCTCGAGGCCCGGGGCGACGTCGATGCGCGCATCACGACCGCCTCGGACAGCTCGCGCATCCAGTGCCTCGAGCTCGACATCGACATGGACGGCTCGCCCCAGGACGAACAGAGCGTGGGATCCTCCCGGCTGAACGCTCGGGGTGAGGTGCGGGCCACCCTCGAACGGGAGGACTCGCGCCTGTTCGTCGAGAGCGACGAGATGTTCCTGAACCGCGTGAGCACGGACCTCGAGCCCCAGGCCTACGACGCCAGGGCCCTGGGCCAGGTCGAGTTCGCCCTCGACGTGACCGACGAAGCTCCCTGGAACGTCGAAGGCCGTGGTGAGGAGCTCGTCCTGGACGCACAGCGCAGGGGCCGCCTCATGCCGGCGCCGGGCGAGCGAGCCCAGATCCAGGGAGAGCGCGGCGCCGAAGGCCATCCGTTCGAGGTCGAGGGAGATGAGTTCCGCTTCCTGGGCGAGGGTCAGCTCGAGGTCGTCGAGCCCCTGGTCCGCATCGAGCGCATGCTGCCCCCTGGCGAGGAGCCGGTTACGGATCGAACCGAAGGCGTCGAGGCCACCGGACGCAAGCTCCTCCTGTCCGAAGGCGTGTTCGAGATGATCGACGGCGTGCGCATCCGATCGGTCACCGACAGCGGCGTTCCCTGGCTCTTGTCCTGTGGCAGCGTGCGCTTCGAGGGTCAGGCCGGCGACGAGTCCTCGGCGCCCGAGCTGAGCGGACTGCATGCGGCGGGAGGAGTCGACTTCCTGCTCGGCTCACGCGGCATCCCCGTCGAAGAACAGCACGTCGCCCGCGCCACAGGAGACGAGCTCCTGAGCGAGTCCCTGTTCGGCGAGCTGCGCCTCGTCGGCCGCCCGGCTCGCATCGAGTCCCCCGCCTTCGTCTCGGAGGCTTCCTGGATCGCCTTCGATCCGGACCTGCAAATCGTGGTCGCCACCGGGCACGGTCAGCTGTTGCCGGTCGACTCCGGACCCCCCCAGAGCGAGGAAGAAAAGACCCAGGTCGAGGGCTCGGGGACCAACGGTCAGGCGAACGAAGCCCGCGAAGAGCAGCCCGAGGTGCCCGGGTGGAGTCTCTCCTACCTTTCCTCGAAGACCCTGGTCGAACCGGATTCGCTCATCTACATCCTGCAGGAGCCCGTCTTCGAGGACCCGGCCAACCAGGGCAGCCTGCGCGCATCCTGGGCCGTTTTCTGGATCGATCGACACAAGTGGATGGACGTTCCCGGACGTGTCGCCAGCGGAGAACACGAAGCCGAGCGCCTCAAGGCCTTCGCGCAGAAGGCGGGTGAAAGGGAGCCGGAGAACGCCTACCAGGCCCGACTGTTCGGCTTCCTCGAAAACTTCGGTTTCGAAGGCCTCTTGCGGGAGTCCTACTTCGAGGGGCCGGTCGAGGTCTTGCGCCAGGGTGACCTGCTCGCCCGCGCCGACGCCATCTACCTCGACCCGATCCAGGGCCACGGCTGGCTCGCCAACGCGACCGTCAACGTGTGGGGGCGCCTGGTTGGCCAGGACTTCGAGAAGCTCATCTGCAAGACCGATTGGCTACGCCACTCCAAGGACGGCTCGCTGCGCGCCAACAGCGCCACCGTGACACCCTGCGACTTCGAGGACCCCCACATGCGCATCGTCACGGGGGACCTGCGCATCACGCCGCTCAAAGCCGACGAGTACGAGGTCGAGCTCAAGAACAACCGCATCGAGCTCTACGATCTGTTCACCCTGCCCCTGCCCACCTTCGCCGTCTCCACCAACGAGAAGGGCAAGCCCCTGTGGGAATCCCTCAAGTTCGGGGATTCCGCCCGCTTCGGGAGCTTCGTATCCGCCGGGGTCCGCCGACCGGCGGGCGGTCTCGGCGAGAAGGTCAACGACGTGCTCGGGGGCGATCCGGTCAACTACGACGCGGAGTATTCGATCGATGCTTCCTGGCTGGGGTCCCGGGGCATCCTGCTCGACCTCGGCCTGTCCCTCGAGTCCAAGGAAGACTACTGGCTCCAGATGAACCTGGGCGGGCTTCCGGACGATGGAGACGACCGCGGCTACATCCGCGTCAACGATCTCCCCATCGGCGTGGACCCGATACGTCCCAGTCCGGCCAACCCGACGCCGCCGCCCCTCGTCTTGCTCGACGACGACGGCAACCCGCACGAGGTCGAAGGCCGTGACAACCTGCGCCTCTGGTACCGGGCCCGGGGCCGCTACGTGCTGGGGGACGACCACTGGATCAACCTGCGCGCGGCCTTCCAAACCGACCCCGGCGTGCAGTCGGAGTTCTGGGAACGGGAGTTCGAGCGCTACGAGGAAAACCAGACCTTCGTCCAGTGGCGCCGGGCGAAGGACGGCCACTACTACGACGCGAGCGCCAAGACGCGGCTGAACGACTTTCAGAGCGAGATCGAAGAGCTGCCTTCGGTGGGCGCCTTCACAGGTCGCGAGCCCTGGTTCCAGCTCGCCTCCGTGCCGGTGCTGCACTCGAGCAACTCCCGGGCGGAGTACCTGCGCCGCCGCGAAGGTGAGCTGGCCCTCGCTTCCCCCTTCGCTTTCCCCTCGCGCTTTCCCGACGGCCTGGGTGAGCGCGAAGTGCTGCGCTTCGACAGTGAACAGCGCCTCGAGGCGCCGGTAAGCCTCGGTGTCGCAGGTGCCAAGGCCATCCCCTTCGTCGACGCGCGTTTCTCCGCCTGGGACGAGGGCATCGACCGTCAGGACTCGCCGACGCGCCTGTTCGTGGCCGCGGGCCTGCGGCTGGCCACGACCTTCTGGAAGGAAACGGCCCGGGGCACGGTCCATCAACTCGCGCCCTACGTCGAGGTACGGGCGGACGTGGCCCAGGAGGACCACGGTGGCGACCCTGTTCCCTTCGATCGGGTCGAGAACGACATCGACGGGGACGTGATCGACGTCGGACTGCGGGGCCGGATCCACGTGAACCGCGAGGGACAGAGCCTGATCGACTTCCTCGTGAACGGCACGCGCGTCAACGATCGAGACGACGCCCCGGACGAATGGTTGCCGATCGGCGTGTACGCGCGCATGGACCTCGAAGCCTGGGACACCCCGGTGCAACTGTTCCACGACGCGCGCTACAACACCGAGAACGGCGAGACGGTCTACTCCTGGACGCGTGCGGCCGTGCGCTTCAACGACCGCTTTCGCATCGAGGGGGCTCACCGGAGGGGCACGGCCCTGACCGAGCGCTTCCTCGAGGACCCCGGCTCTCCCAACACCTTTCGTTTCGCCCAGGGACCGGAGCTGTTCGAGGCCGCCTCGATCGCCGGCCTTCTGCGCTGGACCGAGAAGTGGGAGTTCGAGGGGCGCCAGACCGTCTCCCTGGCTTCCGACAGCCGACTCGACACGCGCTTGATCGTGCGCCGTTTCGGCCACGACATCATCTTCGAGACCGAGCTGTCGGTACGGGAGGGAGAGGGCACGTCCCTGGGCTTCACCGTGCGGCCGTTCTTCGGCTACAACCCTTCGAGGCTGGGCT
>JAUIEE010000403.1 GCA_030428965.1 bacterium
CTGGGTCCTCACCCGCGAGCAGCGACTGACCTACCTCGACGAGCTGCCGGAGTCGAACACCTTGCTCGAAGGATCCTGGTGGCAGGACGACGGTCGCCCCGAGGTGAGCCTGGAAGAGGGCTATGCCGAGGACCTCGGCGTGGGGGTCGGTTCCGAGCTGGTGTTCGACGTGCAGGGGATCCCGGTCGAGTTCGTCGTCACCAGCCTGCGCAGCGTCGTCTGGCAGAGCTTCGGGATCAACTTCTTCCTGGTCGCCGAGCCGGGGCTCTTGGAGGATGCGCCGCAGTTCTTCCTGGCGGCCGCGCGTCTCGAGGAGGCGCGCGAGCCCGGCGTCCAGGACGCGATCGCGCGCTCCTATCCCAACGTGACCTTGCTTCCTATCCGTCCGATCCTGGAGAAGGTCTTCGAAGTGCTGAAGCGTCTCGCCTTCGGGGTCCGTGTGCTCGGGGCCGTGACGGCTCTCTCGGGCATCGTGATTCTCTCGGGCTCGATCAGCGCGACGCTCCTGAGGCGTGCCCGCGAGGTTGCGCTCTGGAAGACCCTGGGGGTAACGCGCAAGGGCGTCGTGGCCTTGTTCGCCGTCGAGTACGCGTTGCTCGGGGTGACGGCCGGTTTCCTGGGCGCGCTCGGGGCCTGGTTCCTGGCCTGGGGCTTCGTGGCCGGCCTCACCGACCTGCCGGCGGAGCTCTCGGGCTGGGTGTTCCTGTGGGGGCCGCTGGGAGGGGCTCTCCTGGCCACCGTGGCCGGGGTCGCTGCCAGCGCGCGCGCCCTGACCGTGAGTCCGATCGCGAGCCTGCGGGGCTGATGGACGGCAGGCGTCGTTGCCCGGGGGAGCCTCCCCCGGTTGATCGCAACCGGCGGTCCGATAGTCTCTAGCCTCCCCGGACCCCCATGCGCGTGCTCTTCTGCTACCCGAACCTCTACACCCAGATGGGGTTCAACCACGGACTGGCGTCCCTCTCGTCGGTACTCAAGGCGAACGGTCACGAGACCGAGTTGATTAACCTGAACGAGAACCTGCCGCCGGTTCCCAGCTACGACGACATCTACGAGCGCATCTTCGCATGGCAGGCGGGCCTGGTCGGTTTCTCCTGCCTGACGATGCAGTACTCCGAGGCCCTGCGCATCGCGCGCTACCTGCGCGAGCGGGCTCGGGAGGAAGCAAGGCAGCTGCCCCCGCTGGTCGTCGGAGGGATCCACCCGACCATGGTGCCGGACGAGGTCATGTCCGACGGAGCCTGGGACCATGTCGGCGTGGGGGAGTGCGAACAGGCCTTGCTGCGGCTGGTCGGTGAGCTGGAGGAAGGCCGGAACCCCGACGACCTGGCGAACTTCCTGTCCTGGAAGGGAGGCGTGCGACCTGCCCAGGCCGACCGGGCTCCGGTCGACTCGAAGCACTGGGTCAAGAACCCCGTCGGGGAGTTTCCCGAGCTGGCCGACCTGCCCTTTCCCGACTACGGGCTGTTCGATACCCAGCGCATCCTGGACCAGAAGAACGGCTGGTTCGGCCTGATGACCAGTCGCGGTTGTCCCTATCGCTGCACCTACTGCTTGAATCACAGGGTGGTCGATCGCTATCGCGAGGACCTGGGCCGCTCGGTCAACAAGCTCGGCTTCTTTCGCTATCGCAGTCCCGAGCAGATGGTGGAAGAGATCGGCTGGATCCTCGATCGCTACGACAACGTCGGGACCTTCATCCTGGACGACGATCTGTTCACGATGAACGGCGAGCACGCGGCGGCCTTCGCCGAGGCCTATCGTGCGGCGGGCTTCGGCGTGCCCTGGGTGGCGAACAGTCACGTGCAGCGCCTCGACCCCGCGCTGGCCCGGACCCTGGCCGAGGGCGGCTGTCGTATCCTCAAGCTGGGGGTCGAGTCCGGTTCGGAGCGGGTTCGCCGGGAGGTGCTCAAGCGCTTCATGGGCGACGAGGACATCTTCGCAACGGTCGCCGCCGCGGAGTCCGCCGGCATCCACACCTCCGGATTCGTCATGGTCGGGTTGCCGGGGGAGACCCACGAGGAGCGCCTGGAAACCGTCACTTTCCTGGCCCGCTCGGGCATCGGACGCTTTCGAACGTCGCTCTTCTTCCCGTTTCCGGGGACGGAGAGCCACCGCTTCGCCATCGAAGGCGGCTACGTCAAGGCCGAGGACGTCGGGACCCTGACCGACTTCACGAGCTCGAGTTGCCTCGACTTCGGCGCCGAGGAGAACCTGTTCATCGAGAAGCTGAGCGTGTGCATGCCCTGGTTCGTCAACGCCGAGATGCCCGACGCCGACGGAGGCGGGCGGGCGACGGCGCGGGCCAGGTACCGGCCGATCGTGGACGAGGTCCTGGCCATGGAGCCGGGGACCTGGGAGAGCTTCCGGTCCGAGGTGCGCGCCAGGGACGAGGCGCTGGCACGGGAGGCGAGGTCCGCGGGAGAGCTGCACTACGCGATCCGCTTCAACGCGTTCATGGGTGTCCGTTCGGACTACGACGAGTCGGACACCCGGGGCATCGAGTGGCTGACCGCCGCCGCCAAGCCTGTGGCCGACGCCCGGGCCCGGGCCCTGGCCTCGGCCGCCGAAGAGCGCTGCTGAAAGGAAGTCTCTTTCGAATCGGGGGGCTGGGACCCGGAACCCCGGCTGCTCTCCGCTCTGGGGGGAAGCGTCGGGTTTCGGTCGGGAAACCGGGCTTTTCTTGCTTCTTGCAAAGTGGATCCACTCCCTTCCGTGGGACAGAATCCAGGGCCGCAGCCGCGCGGATGAAGAAGGCTTCAGGCGCTCGATCGCGTATGATCAGGGACTCGATCGATCTGGCAGAGGATCCAGATCCGGCGCGGGGCAGAGGGGGGATCTCGTCGGCATGACTCAAACACCGAACATCGTTCCGGACTTCACCGCGCTGCACATGACCATCGTCGGCGACCTCATCGCCGACCACTACCTGCGGGCCTGTCCCACGCGCCTGTCCCGCGAGGCTCCCGTCATGGTCCTGCGCTACAGCGGGGAGGAGATCGGAGCCGGCGGTGCCGCCAACGTGGCGCGCAACATGTGGGCCCTCGGGGCGCGCACCCAGCTGATGGGGGTGGTGGGACGGGACGCGAACGGACGCGAGCTGCTGCGCATCCTGGAATCGGAGGAGATCGGCGTGGACGGGGTGCACGCGATCGGGGACTGGGTGACCCCGAGCAAGACCCGCGTTCTCGGGGCCGAGCCCGGTCGGACGCCCCAGCAGGTGCTGCGCATCGACCGGGAGCCCGATCACCCCCTGGCCCAGGGCATCAAGCGTCAGATCGCCGCGCAGCTGCGCTCCCAGGTGGGATCGATCCAGGGGCTCCTGCTGTCCGATTACGGCTACGGCCTGGTGGGCGAGGAGATTGCCGAGGTGGCCCGGGAGATCCAGGCTGCGGGCGCCGTGGTGGTCCTCGATCCGCGCGTGAACTACGAGCTCTTCGGCGGCGTGACCGCCATGACCCCGAACCTGGAAGAGCTGGCGAGCGTGACCTCACGCTCCCTCGACGAAGTGGCCGATCGCGCGGGCATCGATCGGGCCGCGGCGGACTTCCGCGAGCGCTATCGGCCCGAGAACCTGCTCGTGACCCTCGGCAACCGCGGCATGGTGCTCTACACCGACGAGTTCCCCGGGGGCGTGTCCGTGCCGGCCTCGGGTTCCGAGGAGGTCGTCGACGTGAGCGGAGCCGGCGACACTGCGGCGGTGGCCTTCACCCTGGCCCTGGCGGCGGGAGTGGATGGGCCCCGGGCGATGCGCCTGGCCAACGCGGCCGCCAGCGTGGTCGTGATGGAGAGCGGGGCTGCCGTGTGCTCTCTCTCCAAGCTGCGCTCCATGCTGCCCCAATCGCCCCAGCCGGCGATCGAATCGGCCTCGGCCGTGGGCGGGTGAACGTCCCCTCGGCGCAGGAGCTGGCCGAGCGGCTGGCGAGTCGCTATCCGAACGGTCGGCCCAGGCTGATCCTGGCGAACGGTTGTTTCGATGTCCTGCACGTGGGCCACGTGCGCTACCTCGAGGCAGCCAAGGCCCACGGGGAGCTCCTGGTGGTGGCGGTCAACAGCGACGAGTCGATCCGCGCCCTGAAGGGACCGGGCCGTCCGCACTTTCCCCTCGCTGAACGTGCGGAGCTCCTGGGCGCCCTGGGCTGCGTGGACTTCGTGATGGCCTTCTCCGAGGCGACCCTCGAAGCGACCCTGCGCGTCCTGCGACCCGATGTGCATGCCAAGGGGACCGACTACACGGTCGAGAGCGTTCCCGAGCGTTCCGTCGATCTCGAGCTCGGTATCGAGATCCGGATCTGTGGCGATCCCAAGGAGCACTCCTCGAGCGCACTGCTCGAGCGGTGGGGCGGGGCCTAGGAGAGTGAGCCCGACGCGCAGCTTGGGGCTCCCGGTCGCCGGGGCGTTGATCGGGTTTCTGGGCAGCATGTGCGGGGTGGGCGGCGGCTTGTTCGCAATTCCGCTCTTGCACTACGGCCTCAGGGTCGAGCTGCGGCGGGCCGTCGCCACGGCCCTGTGTCTGGTCTTCGCCACGACCTTCTCGGCCACTCTCTCCGAGCTCTCGGGGGAGTCCGACCTGCGGCTTCGGGTCGTGGCGACCCTGGTAGCGGGCGTTTGGATCGGCGTTCTCCTGGGCTACCGCCTGGCCCAGCGCCTTTCGGGGAGCTGGCTGCGGGCGATCTTCGTGCTCGCCCTGGGGATGGCCAGCTGGAAG
>JAUIEE010000404.1 GCA_030428965.1 bacterium
CGCTTCCACGCGCCACGACTCCTGCCGATCCGCCCTTGTGACCTTCGCCGGCCTTGATGATCGCGCCGGGCGTTCCCGAGTAGCCTGCGCCGCCTTCGACGATGAGGCCCACTCCGTGGTAGCCACCTCGCACGACGGCACCGGTCGCACCCGATCCGCCGCTGATCTCAGCGCCGACGCCCCCGTGACCGTAGCCGTAGCCGCCCGAGGTTCCGGTCCCGCCTGAAACCCTGAGG
The DNA here is from genome assembly GCA_030428965.1 of bacterium. Lineage (GTDB taxonomy): Bacteria > Planctomycetota > UBA1135 > UBA1135 > JAUIEE01. Next base: position 237 of record JAUIEE010000404.1, read on the forward strand.
CCGAGGCCACCGGTGTCTCCCTCTCCACCGCGCACCTCCAAGCCGGTTCCACCGTCGAACAGCGCGGAGTCTCCGCCTCGGACCTCGAGTCCCCTCGCGCCCTGGGTGCCGTAGCTCATCCCACCACGGACAACGGCGCCGCTTCCGCCACTGTCGCCGTCGCCCCCCGTAAGGAAGGCTCCCGGGCCCCCGACGCCTTCGTTGATCCCGGAGTCTCCCCCTCGGATCGTGGCGCCGATGCCGCCCTCGCTGGAGTAGCCGTTCCCGGCCCGTACGTCCAAGCCGTCTTCGCCCGTTTGGAAGAAGGAGTAACCGTTGACCGTCAGGCGAGCGTTCGGGGTCGTTCCGTTGATGACGACCTCCCCCCCGCTGGCCACGAACAGGTTCTCCGTGATCGGGTACAGCCGTCCGAGGGAGGGAGAGCTCGAGGCTTGGATGCAGTTGGCCAGATTGGCCTGGTCCAGCACTCCGTCGGCGCAGGTACCCAGTCCGGCCTGCGAGCTGGGGATGTCCGTAGGGGCGCTGTGCGGGGCGGTCAGGCTCGTACGCCCGTCCCGGAACGTACGGGGAGAGGGAAGAGTGTCGGCGGGAAGGGGAGCGCCGGGGCCACTGCCCCCAGCCTGGGGGCGGCCGTCGCTCGGCTCTTCTCCCTCCGGTCGGTCTGCGGCTTCGGCGGATAGGGGCACGGGCGTGGTGGGCCCGGGGAGTGCGAGCTCGACGGCTTCGAACCTCTGGCCGCCGAGGTTGTGGTAGAGCACGTCTCCCGTGTCGGTGCGCACGTGCAGGTCGGCCCAACCGTCGGCGTCGTAGTCGAGCCAATGGGCCTGGCGGTCGTCGCCCGTGTGGGCGAGGCCCAGTTCAGGGGCCACGTCTTCGAACGTCGAGTTGCCCAGGTTTCGGAAGAGATGGCTTTCTCCCTTGGGCGTGCCCACGAACAAGTCTGTGTGCCCGTCCAGGTCATAGTCGTGCCACAGGGCAAAGCGCGGGAATTCGATCCCACCTAGACCGGACTCCGCGGAGACGTCCCGCAGGGTTCCGTCCCCTTGGTTCAAGAGCAGTCCACCGTGACCGCCTTCGACGATCACGTAGGCGTCCTCGAGGCCGTCGCCGTCGTAGTCGCCCCACGAGAAGATCGAGTTCGGGCGTTGGGTGGTGCTCGGGGCAGCTTCGAGCTCGACGGGCTCGCTCCCTCCTGCGATCACGATTCCGGACAGGGCAACCACGGTGCTCAGGGCGCCGTAGGCGGGAAGTCGGGTCCTCATGTCTCCTCCTCCGTTGTTGGGAAACCGTTCTGGAACGACATGCCGCGAGGGCAGTCGATCGACCTTAGACAAACAGATCCAGCTCAGTCGGGAGCGAACGGGTTGCCTCGGTTTCGGAGGTAAGGGGAAGCAGGTAGGTCGGGCCCCTTCCGGAGGGCGCGGGGGACGATTCGGTCGTGGGAGAGAAACCTGGACATTTCTGATCCGTCCGCCGGGGGCGTCTCTCGCTTTCCGATTTCCTAGGTGTGACAGCTTCTGCTCCGGAGAGTCGATCCACGATCCCCCCGGAGCGAAGAATCCACGCGGGGCATGGCGCTGTCCTCCTCCTTCATCGACGCGCCCCCGTCTTTGCCTGCGCTTCCTTGTCCGGCGGCCCGTCGAAGGGTGGCGGTCCGTCGTCGAGCTGATAGGCTTCTGCCCCCTTTCCCCAAGTCTCCACCATGCCGATCGCCTTCATTCCGTCCGAAAGCCGTCCCGGCGAGACCCGCGTCGCCGCAAGTCCCGAGACGATCAAGCGTTTCGTCAAGAAGGGCCTCGAGGTCCGCGTGCAGTCCGGAGCGGGCGCTCGGGCCGGTTTTTCCGACGAGGATTTTCGCGAGGCCGGCGCCCAGTCCGTCGGTGAGGAGGGCTGGCAGGCGGCCGACGTGATCTTCAAGGTCCAGCCGCCCACCGTCGACGAGATCGGGCGCATGCGGGAGGGCAGCGTGCTGTGCTCGATCATGCAGCCGAGCACGCACCTGGAAGAGGTACAGGCCCTGCGGGATCGGCGCGTCACGACCCTGGCCATGGACCTCGTGCCGCGCATCACCCGCGCCCAGTCCATGGACGTGTTGAGCTCCCAGGCCTCGGTGGCCGGCTACAAGGCCGTCCTGCTCGGCGCGTCCCACATGCCGAAGCTGTGCCCGCTGCTCATGACGGCGGCCGGGACCGTGCCGCCGGCCAAGGCGGTCGTGTTCGGGGCCGGCGTCGCCGGTCTGATGGCCATCGCCACGGCCCGCCGCCTGGGCTGCGTGGTCGAGGCCACCGACGTGCGCCTGGCGGCGAAGGAACAGGTCGAGAGCCTCGGTGGGCGCTTCATCGACGTGCCCGGCATGGAGGACATGGAGGACGCCGGGGGCTACGCGAAGGAGCAGACCCAGGAGTTCCTCGACCGCCAGAGGGAGGAGGTCAAAAAGCGCGTGGCCGAGGCCGACCTCGTCATCACCACGGCCCTGATCCCCGGGCGCAAGGCGCCCGTGCTGGTGGACGAAGCGATGGTGCGTTCGATGCCTTCGGGCTCGGTCCTGGTCGACATGGCCGTCGAGGCCGGGGGCAACTGCGAGCTCTCCGTCCTGGGGGAGGTGGTCGAGCGCGAAGGCACGACCATCATCGGGATCCCGAACCTGGCGGCCACCGTGCCGCGCCACGCGAGCGAGCTGTACGCCAAGAACATCCTGGCGCTGATCCAACCCTTCCTCGGGGAAGGGGGTGCCGTGGAGCTGGATTTCGAGGACGAGGTCCTCATCGGCTGCCGCCTGACCCACGAGGGTGAGGTCTGGCACGACCCGACGAAAGAAGCCTTGGGCCAAGGGAGCCAGGCGTGAATTCATTCGACCCGTTCTTCTGCCTTCTTGCCCTCGTCCAGGAGCGCCCCTCCGAGGGTAGCGGTCTTCCGTTCCTGATCATCGGGCTGTGGGTGCTCCTGCTCGCGATCTTCGTCGGCTTCGAGCTGATCACGAAAGTGCCCCCCACGATCCACACGCCGCTCATGTCCGGGGCGAACGCGATCAGCGGGATCACCCTGGTCGGGGCCCTGTACTGCTCTTCCAACGACTACCCGTTCCTGGGACAGCTCCTGGGCTTCCTCGCGATCGCGATGGCGACCATCAACGTGGTGGGGGGCTTCCTCGTGACCGATCGCATGCTGAGCATGTTCGGCCAGCGCGGCAAGAAGACGGACAAGGGGGCCTGATTCCAATGTCCGGTTCCGCCATCTTCACCCAGGGAGGGATCGAGCTCGTCTACATGGCGGCCGCCCTCCTGTTCATCATCGGCCTCAAGCGCCTCTCGGGCGTCAAGACGGCCCGCTCGGGCAACCAGCTGGCAGCGATCGGCATGGCCCTGGCCGTGGGCGCCACGGTCTTCCTGTTGACCGACGTGGCCTGGTGGGTGCTCGTCCTGGGCATCGGCGTGGGGGTGTTCGTCGGTCTGCGCCTCGCCACGAAGGTGCAGATGACCGAGATGCCCGAGCTGGTGGCCTTCTTCAACGGCCTGGGCGGTGCGGCTTCCGCCAGCGTGGCCCTGGCCGAGATCGCCCGCTGGGCAGGCCCCTTCGGCGCGGCGGATCGAACCCTCGCCAGCGGGCTCGTGCTCGAAGGCGTGGGGACAGGGGGGCCCGACTTCGCCGTGGCCATCTCCCTCTCAATCCTGATCGGGGCCGTGACGCTTTCGGGTAGCCTGATCGCCTACGGCAAGCTCTCGGGCAAGGTCAACGCCAGTCGCTATGGGATCCTGGGTAGCCAGGGCATGAACCTCGGACTGGCCTTCCTGTGCCTGGTTCTGATCTCCTGGGGCGGCTTCTACGCCGACTCGGGCGGCGGCCTCTACATGGCCCACATGCTGCTCGGCCTCGTGGCCCTCGCCCTGGGGATCGGTCTCGTGGTACCGATCGGCGGCGCGGACATGCCCGTAGTCATCTCGCTCCTGAACTCGTACTCGGGTTTGGCCGCCTGCGCCACGGGATTCGTGCTGCAGAACAACCTGCTCATTATCGCTGGTTCCCTGGTCGGTGCGTCGGGGCTGATCCTGACCAAGATCATGTGCAAGGCGATGAACCGCTCCCTGGTCAACGTGCTGTTCGCCACCTTTGGCGAAGAGGCCTCCTCCGGCGGCGGTTCCGACGGCTACACGAACGTCAAGTCGGCCGCCCCCGAAGAGGCGGCCATGATCCTGGACTCGGCCCGGCTCGTCATCATCGCCCCCGGCTACGGGATGGCGGTGGCCCAGGCCCAGCACAAGGTGCGCGAGCTGGCGAACCTGCTGGAAGCCAGGGGCTGCGACGTGCGCTACGCCATCCACCCGGTCGCCGGCCGTATGCCCGGGCACATGAACGTGCTCCTCGCCGAGGCGCAGGTTCCCTATGACGAGGTCTTCGAGCTTGAAGACATCAA
>JAUIEE010000405.1 GCA_030428965.1 bacterium
AGAGCTACGCGTGAGTGGGCTGCTAGGAGGGACTCTGGGCTTGCTCGCAGTCTCCGCCACCGAGGACGACCGCCGTCTTACGCGTAGACCCCAGGTGCCCGATGCACATCGGAGATGTACTGGACGTGACGTACTTTCGAGCGACTTCTGAGGGGCGGATCAGCTTTCCCGTTCACGTGTCCCTCGCCTTGGTGGGCAGGCGCATCTTCTGCCAGGCTTTCGGAGTGGACCCGGGGGCCTTGGACGGTCTCAGTGCGTCCAACGGGCTCGAGATTCTCTTTGGAATCGAGCCGTCGGACACGTACGAGGCGCGTCCCCACGAGCTCTATGGTCGGTGAACCTGTCTGGACAAAATACGCGTACTCAAGAAACGTGAAGCTCCATCTCTGTAGAGGAAAGTCATGCGACTTGCCCAATTAGTAACCCCGCTGTTGATCGTGGCCCTGTTTCCCTTGTCCTTGCATGCTGGGCCCTCCGATGGATCTCATCGGAAAAGGGCCATCGCTGAAGACAACGGTGTCTCCTGGAAAGAGGTCGTCTTCGAGGGCTCCTTGTTCGACCCCGAAGGAGCACCGGCGGAAGGCGCGGTCGTCCTGACCAGCGCCGGCGGGAAGACCCTGGTCGACGCGGAGGGTGCGTACCAGCTCGTGGTCGAGCTCGCGACGGACGTTGAGAGAGTTCAGATCACGGCGATCGGCTCGGGAGACGCCAACGCGGTCATGAGCCATGAAGTGGAACTCTTGCCGAATACCGGTCGAGTTGAGGTGGGTGCCCGGTGGCTCGCCCGTCAGAAGAACGCTCCTGCAGCCTGGCTGCCCACCTTCGGCGAGCAACCCGGCACGATCAATCGTTTCGGCATTAACGCGATGATTGTCTTCGACGGGGAGCTCATCGTTGCCGGCTCCTTTCTCTTCATGGGGTCCACGAGAGCGAATGGAATCGCTAATTGGGACGGAACGTGTTGGTCGCCCCTAGGGCAAGGCATGTTCGACCCAGTCCTCGCGTTGGCCGTCTACGACGATGGCACTGGAGAGGCCTTGTACGCTGGCGGTAGGTTCCAGGTAGCGGGTGGGGTGCCGGCCTCCCATGTAGCGAAGTGGGATGGTGTGCAATGGACGGCTCTAGGTGCAGGGCTACCGGAGATCGTTAGAGCGTTTGCTGTGTTCGATGATGGAGACGGAGAAGCGTTGTATGCCGGAGGAGGAGGAGGAAGCTTTTCCATTGCTAAATGGGACGGTACCAGCTGGACTCCACGCGGAGACCAGCTCGTAGACTTAGACGATGGTGTTTTCTCCTTTGCCGTACACGACGACGGTAGCGGAGAGGCCCTCTACGCAGGAGGCAACTTCCGTACTGTGGGCGGAGCTAGGTGGAGGGTTATGAGGTGGAATGGGACGAGCTGGTCTGCAGTCGGCAAAGGCGATGAGTTCGTCGATTTTGTGCTCGACCTAGTTGTCTTCGACGACGGTAGCGGCGCAGCTCTTTGGGCTTCACAACGCAGCTTCTCACCTGCAGTGGCCCCTTTCATGAGGTGGGATGGTGCATCTTGGTCTTCGGTGAGTCTGGGCGCGCAGGGCCGCGGACGCCGCTTCGGTGTCTATGACGACGGCAGTGGGGAAGCGCTCTACGGCGTCACCGGACCGATCTTTGGCCCCACCACCACCACGGGTGGAATTTACAAGTGGGATGGGGCGAGCTGGTCACTCCTACCTGATGCGGTTCAAGACAATTTTGCGGGAGTCAGCTCTCTGCTTGCTTTTGATGATGGAAGCGGAGAAGCCCTCTACATGGGCGGGTCTTTTGGGCATTTCGGAGGCGGGGGCTCCGGAGACGGTTTTGGCGTGGGCGCCAACCGCCTCGTACGTTGGGACGGACAGGGCTGGTCCTCGACAGGCAAAGGACTGAACCATACTGTCAGCGCCTTGACCACCTTTGACGACGGCGGCGGAGACGCTCTCTACGTGGGAGGGGCCTTCATGAACGTCGGAGGTCTCCCTGTCGAGCGCGTTGCGAAGTGGGATGGATCGGATTGGTCACCTCTGGGGAGCGGGATGGACCGCACCGTGTTGGCCTTCGAGGTTTTCGACGATGGCAACGGGGAGTGTCTCTACGCCGGCGGCAGGTTCGCTTCTGCCGGCGGCACTACGGCCAAGCGAATTGCACGGTGGGACGGTGCGGCCTGGTCGTCCCTTGGCATCGTCGAGGGTCGGGAGGTGGCCGCCCTGTCGACCTTCGACGATGGCGGAGGAGAGGCCCTCTATGCCGGCGGTCAGTTCCGGAGCGTCGGAGGGCAACCGGCGAACAACCTTGCCAAGTACGAGGGAGGAACGACTTGGACACCCCTCGGAGCCGGTCTCAACGGAGGTGTGCTTGCCCTGGCGGTCTTTGATGAGGGCAGTGGGAAACGTCTCATCGTTGGCGGTGACTTCACCAGAGCCGACGGTGTCCGCACCGATTACGTCGCTAGATGGGATGGATCCACATGGTCCCGACTCGGCACCGGTTTCAACAATACCGTGCGGGCCCTCGCCGTGTTCGACGATGGTGCGGGGAAAGCCCTCTACGCGGCCGGCGACTTTACTTTGACGAACAGTCGCGTAGTCAGGCGGATCGCGAAGTGGACCGGCACGGCCTGGGTGGCGGTCGGCAATGGTGTCAACGACAGCGTCCGGACCTTGAGCGTGTTCGACGACGGATACGGAGAAGAGTTCTACGCCGGAGGACTCTTTTCGACGGCGACACCCATCGCGGCGAACCGGATCGCCAAGTGGAACGGGTTGGCTTGGTCGCCGCTAGCCCGTGGTGTGAGCGGCAACGTAGAGAGCTTTGCTGTTTTTGACGACGGCAAGGGCGCGGCACTCTTCGTCGGAGGTCTCTTCCCGGGAGTTCCCGATTCCAAGGACAGCTTCCTCGCCAAGTGGGGTCAGTCACGGCTGCACCTGCGAGGCAGCGAGCCGCAATCCGTCGATTGAGCCTGAATGAAGCGGAGCGACCAAGCGGACCGCACGCTAGGAAGCAACAGACTGACGACGATCCTGAGTCGGTGCAGTCGCGCGGGAGACATCCTCTCGACTACGGAGCTCGAAGGCCTGTCCGGCCTGGGCCGCCGTTGAGCTCTAGCGCAGGAAGCGGTTGCACTCCCGGCCGAGCCGCAGGAGCGTCTTCACTTCCGCCTGCAGGGCCTCGCTGTCCTCGAACCGGTAGCCCCACTCGTAGGTGAACAGCTCGATGTCGAACTCGAACAGGCTGAGGGGGACGCGCAGGATGCCCTCGGGGGTCCACACACCCAGCTCGTTCCATCCCGAGATGACCCGGCGGCGATCGGTGGGCGGATAGAGCAGGTTCTCCCCCAGGGTCCAGGCCTCGCGGTTCTCCGGGTCGGCGCCCAGCAGCTCGAGCACGGTGGGGGCGAAGTCCAGGTGCGAGGTCGGCCGCTCTTCGTCCCCGGGCTCGAAGCCCGGTCCCTTGACCAGGAAAGGCACGGCCACCTGCTCGGGGGTGAAGGCGCTGGTGTGGCCGAAGAAGCCGCACTCGTGGAACTCCTCGCCGTGGTCCCCGGTCACGAAGACCAGGGTGTCCTGCGCCAGCTCGAGCTCTTCCAGGGCGTCGAGGATCCGTCCGGTCACCTCGTCCGCGTGGTGAACGGCGTTGCGGTAGCGGTTGCGAACCCGCTCGAGCACGTCGGGCTCGGGCCCGCCGTTGCGGGTCATGGCCAGGTAGTCGAGCTCGTTCGCGGAGGGGGAGAAGGGGGTCGCCTCGGGCGGGTGGGAGTAGGTCTGGTGGGGCGAGTCCAAGAGCACGAAGCTGAAGAAGGGCGCCTGGTCGGAGGCACGTTCGCCCAGCCAGTCGATCAGGGCTTCGCCGGCCATCTCGTCGCGCCTCCAGGGCGGGTTCTCACCGAACTTGTCGAACACGTCGCCGGGGTTGGCCGCCCAGGCCGTGTCCCGCAGTTCGGGGTAGCCCATCGACGCGCTCGAGAACACGCCGAGCTCGTAGCCCGCCGCGTTGAGGCTGTCGATCAAGACCGGCGTGCGCCGTTCCTGCAGGACCGAGAACCAGTAGGAGCCGTGCAGTCCGTACAGGAGGCCGAAGATCCCGTAGCGCGTGGAGTTGCCGGAGCTGACGTGGTCGTGGAAGCGGCGCGCCCCTGCGGACCAGCGCTCGAGGTTGGGCGTGTTCTCCGGGCTCAGCGCGTCCTGGCGCAGGCAGTCGATCACGATCACCAGGATGTTGGGCCGTGGACCTTCCGGGTCGAGCTGCGGGCGCGCCAGGGGGTAGTTGAGCTCGAAGCCCTCGAGCTCGACGCGCGGCGGCTTCTCGACCTCACGCCCGAGCACGCGGCTGGCGAGGTCCTCCATGGGGACCCGCGCGTAGAGCGGGAAGATGTGCGCCAGGGCCGTGACCTGGCGGTCGCGGGAGAGGTCCGCCTGGGCGTAGATCGTCTTCTCGACGAAGACGCTGAGAAGCAAGAGTGCCGTGGCCAGGAGAGCCGGTCGGGGAAAGCGCGGCCGAACGAGGGGACCCTTCGTTCGAGCTTCCGCGCGGCGGTAGAGCTGCTTCCAGACCCACCACTCGATCAGGCCGACTCCCGAGAGCCCCAGGGCGATGGCGGTCCAGACCTGCCAGCCCAGG